>NZ_JAMOKS010000039.1:0-58993 GCF_023656785.1 Parabacteroides caecihominis | reverse complement strand
TTGAAATTATGCAGAGCAATGCAATGTGTAGCTGAACTTCCACTACTATATCGTTACCTGCATCTTTATAAAAACACTTTTAATCGCTGATTTATAAAAGATTAAAACGAACTACACTCTTTTGTTAAGGGAAAGAAAGTCTTTTTGGTAAGACTTTACGTGGTGTGGGTATGACAATGGAAGGTAGTGAAAACAATCCTGTTATGTTTGAATTATTAACAGAACTCCCATGGCGCCCAGAACGTTTCGATAAAGATGAATGGCTTAAAAGTTACACGATTGCCCGTTATGGAAAGATAAATTCGACAGTGCAGGATGCCTGGACGCTTTTAAGTAATTCTATTTATAATTGTCCGCCGGAAAGTACGCAACAGGGTACTCATGAATCTCTTTTTTGTGCACGTCCATCTGATCATCCTTATCAAGTATCAAGCTGGTCTGAAATGAGTGATTATTACGATCCGAACGATGTCATTCGTGCTGCGTCCATGATGGTTTCTGTGGCTGATCAGTTTATTGGCAATAATAACTTTGAATATGATCTGGTAGATATTGTTCGTCAGGCAATAGCCGAAAAAGGACGTTTAGTGGAAAAAGTGGTTGAGGCCGCATTTGCATCCGGAGATAAGACGCTTTATAATGCTGCTGCCAATAAATTTTTACAATTGATTTTGTTTCAGGATGAATTATTGGGAACCCGTTCGGAATTTACTGTCGGAAATTGGATTAATCAAGCCCGTTCTTTAGGAAATACTCCGGAAGAGAAAGAACTGTATGAATGGAATGCTCGTGTCCAAATTACGACTTGGGGAAACCGAAATGCTGCTAATAAAGGAGGTTTACGTGATTATGCTCATAAAGAATGGAATGGTATTTTAAAAGATTTTTATTATGTAAGGTGGAAATCTTGGTTTGATTATCAAAATCAAATTCTGAGAGGTGAATCTCCGGATATGATTGATTTTTATGCACTGGAAGAAATATGGGTAAAGGATACTCAGACTTATAATTCTTTCTTTAAGGAAGATTGTGTAGCGACTGTAAAAAAAATTTGGACAGAAGTTTTTCTTCAATAAAGGGTGGTTGTTACTGATATCTTGAAGATGAAAAACCTCGATGAAATCGTGTTTTTCGGAAAAAGAGGCTGAAACGTAAAATGGATATTACGGTGCAGCCTCTTCTTAAATACTAATATACTATAGTCCTGAGTCTATCTCAAAATAGAATGATTTCTACTTCTTCTATTTAAAATAAAGTTTTCCGGAATAATTCCTTCATTTGTTCATCTGTGAGTAATATCTGCTTATTATCAACCCTCTACAGATGAAGACAATGAATAAACCCTAGTGCTCCTATACCCGTTTTTCTCCAATTTACCTTCATTGATCAGCTTTTTCAGGTCTTCTAAAGCACGATACTTGGAGCAACCCGTCAGTTCCCGATAATCGCCGCAAGTGATATAATGGTGCTTTTCCAGGTATTCCGTCAGCCTGCGGACCCGTTCCCCAAAAGGGGGCAACACACCTTTTCCTTCCGGCATGCGTTCCAGATCCATTGTCTTTAGTTTGCTTTTCAAGTATTTGCCACAGCGGAAATTCACATTCTTGAAGTGGATCGACTCGCTTCGGATCTCCTTCTTATCCATGACCGGACGCGAAGAAAGCGAGACGCTGAAAAAGCCCAATTCCTCCAGTTCGACATTATATCCCTGATCCAGACGGCTGGCCATCACATCGGCAATGACCCGCAACGCCCCTTTTAGATCGGCTCCCGACATTCCGGAGCGAGCTTCCGCCTCTTCTATCAGATCGTTCGTACGGATTGTTCCGTAAGGTACTACACGCGGATGCAACGCCTGTTTTTTCTTCTCTCCAGTAGGGTTCGGATTGCGAACCATTCGATATCTTGCACACATATCAGTTATTGTTTAAGGTGTAACCAGGCATCCGGTAATGCCGGAGTGCTTTCTTTTAATTTATCAGCCAACTGTCATACGCTTGTTTGATAGCTGACAAACGCTTGTAAGACTACTGTTGAATAAGCGTTTGACAATTGACAAACAAGAAAGAATAACGCACTAAAGATATAAATAATAATCGACAGAAGCCTTGTTATCCATAGCTTTTTTTCTTATCTTTAAGCAGAAAATACACCTTGGATCACAAGCAAATGAATATAACACAGTATAAAGACGGAAGTAAGTCCGTTAAAACCTTTTCGCTTAGTGAATTAGTCGATACGATGAAGGACCGTGCGTCCGGTCGTGCAGTAGAAGAATTCCGGGAAAAACTGGAGGAGTGTCCTCCGGGTTGTCCTTGTCCGGCGGCAAGTAAACTGCCCCGGATTGTTTTTGGTGCCGAATACCGGAAGAAGAACGGAGAGATGAAAATGGCAGCCTGCAATGGTCTTGTCCTTCTCGAAGTCGGTAATCTGTCAGGGTATACGGAGGCGACGGAGGTGCGACGGAAGGCAGCCGGTTCGCTGCAAACACTGCTTGCTTTTATCGGCTCAAGCCGTAAAAGTGTGAAGATTGTCGTACCTTTTACATTGCCGGACGGTTCTTTGCCTCGTAACAGTGAACTGGCGGGGTGGTTTCATGCACATGCTTATCAATTGGCACTCAATTATTACCGGATGCAATTGCAGCGGGATATCGCTTTCCGGCAACCGGTTATAGAGCAGTCTTGCCGTATCTCCTATGATCCCGATCTTTATTATAATCCGGCGGCTGTTCCGGCAACACTCGAACAGCCTTTGCAAATGCCTGGCGAACCGACTTTTCGCGACGTGAAACAGCAGGAACCGTTGCCGCTTCAGCGGATGGAGGCGGGGCACGAACGCAGTAGTTCTGTTTATCTGCTCTATCAGGTGGCTCTGAAAAAGGCGATAGAGGAGGTGAAAAAGGAACTGGGGGATGCGGAAGAGGACACGTTGTTGGTCCGTTTGGCAGAGAATTGCCTGCGGGCAGGCATACCGGAGGAAGATGTGCTGAAATGGTCGTATGCGAACATGCACTTCCGGCGTAGTGAAACGGAATTGCGGGCGGCTGTGCATAATGCCTATCTGCTGGATAAATATTATGGTGTTGGTCCGGTGATGCCGGCTTGCCAGAATCTGGTGCTCCGGATGGAAGAGTTTATGAAACGACGGTATGAATTGCGACGGAATGAGTTGAAAGGGGAGGTGGAGTATCGCGAGCGGCGTTCCTATTATTATGATTTTTTCCCGGTCACAGAGGAGGTGCTCAATACGATCTCTTTGCATGCGCAAGCCGAAGGACTTGATTTATGGGATCGCGATGTGAAACGCTATATCTATTCCAATAAGATACCGCTGTTCAATCCGCTGGATGATTATTTGGATCATTTGCCGGAATGGGATGGGAAAGATCATATCCGTGCATTGGCGGATACCGTGCCGACATCGTCGAAACTGTGGCGCAATCATTTTTATCGCTGGTTTTTGGGGCTGGTTGCCCAATGGAAACAGATGAGTAGCGTGTATGCCAACAGTGTCTTGCCTTTGCTGGTGGGTGAGCAGGGATGTGGAAAGTCTACCTGGTGCCGTAATCTGTTGCCGCCTGTCTTGCGCGACTTTTATACGGATAGCATTGATTTTGGGAATCGCCGTGACGCCGAACTGATGCTGCATCGATTTGCCCTGATCAATATCGATGAGTTCGATTCGGTGGGGGCTTCCCGCCAGTCTTTCCTGAAACACCTGCTTCAGAAACCGGAGGTGAATGCCCGCAAGCCTTATAAATCGAGTGTTCGGGCGTTGAAACGGTATGCCGGATTTGTCGGGACTTGTAATAATATGGACCTGTTATCCGATCCGACCGGTAGCCGTCGTTTCCTTTGTGTTGAAATTAAAGGGGAGATCGACCGCCGCTATCTGGTTGACCATGACCAGCTATATGCTCAGGCCATTTATTTGTTGCGGGCAGGCGAACGTTATTGGTTTACGCATGAAGAGGAGCTGGCTGTTATCCGGCAGAATGAGGCATTCGAGCAAGTGCCGGTGGAAGAGCAGTTGTTGTTGCAATATTTTCGTGCCGTTCCTGTAGGGGAAGATGGAGGCGATTGGTTATCAGTAGCTGAGATCATGCAACATATCCGTAAGCGCAGCCGCCTTAGTTTCAGTAACACAACGATCAATGGCTTTGGCCGTTTACTACGCCGAAATAACTATCCTTCTCGCCACGCTTTGCGTGGAAATTTGTATCATGTAGAGGAGATTGGATGATATTCTTCATTTTGTTCATCTGCAAGGCGTTTATTCTTAGTGTTATAGCTTTGCGGATGAATAAATGAAGGAAAAAATGGGAAAACTTTTATTCGGCATATATAGCATAGAGCAAGCGGATGGTTTATAACTGTATTGTAGTTTTAGAAAAAATGAATGTATGTAAGTTTGATTAGTTACGGCAGTAAACTTTTTGTACTTTTGTAGATATTATCGTACATAATAATAAAGGCATAATGAAAGACTCGATAGCTTATTTACCCAAGGACAAGCAGGAAGATTTAAACTTTCTGGTTAATGAGATACTGAAAAGGCTACCTCAGGTGGAGTTTATTATTCTGTATGGTAGCTATGCAAGAGGAAATTATGTACGCCGTAGCATACGGATTGAAGATGGCGGTATTCCTACCGTCAAAATATCCGATTATGATATCTATGTGATAACCAGTGGTATCAATAGTAAAAAGGCCGAGACTGTTTTGGATAATGTGGAAGATATATTTTTTTCCGGAAAGGATTTTGACCGGGATACTCCTGTCCAGTTTATCAATGATGATATTAAGATAGTGAATAAATACCTGGAGGAGGGACGATATTTTTATACACAGATTAAACAGGAAGGTATTGTTCTGTATAATAGTGGTAAATACAAACTGGCTCGCCGCCGGAAACTAAACTATGCAGAGATAAAGGAACAGGCGCAGGAATATTTTGATGAGAAATTAAATGAAGCGAATGAATTTTTAGTAGATACAATCAATGCGTTTAATAGAGGAAATTACAAAAGAGCTTCCTTTTATCTTCATCAAGCCTGTGAGAATTATTACTATGCAATTCGATTGACATATACTTTGCGAAATAACAAACAGCACAATCTATCAAAATTGTCTTCATCAGTCAGAGGCTATTCTGAAGATCTAAAAATGGTATTTCCGCAAGATACACTCGAAGAGAAACGGCTTTTTACTTTATTAAAGGCTGCTTATGTGGATGCCCGGTACAATCCGCATTTTGTCGTAACCAAAGAGGATATCAATCAACTAACTCCGAAAGTAGAATTGCTAAGGGATATAACGAAACGGATTTGTGAATCGAAGATCAAGGAGTATGCGGAGAAAGTTTTGTGAAACTTTGTCAGGTTTGTTGTTGCTGCAATTCGATTATGTAATATAGGCATCGCTCATCGTTATTAAAGGATATTTTTAAATCAGTTCTTTCAAATCATAGTACATTGGAATTGTATCGTCTTCGGCATCGTTAACTAATTGTTTAAATCCATTTTTTTCATAGAAAGGAACTGCAGTAATATATGCGTCTACAGTTAGAAATCTATTCGCAGATATAGATTGATTATTAATTAACATTTGTTTGATGGCGGAGATTAACTCTGTACCCCAACCTTCTTTTTTATGATTTTGTGATACTGCAAATCGCCCTATTTTTACAGCGGGGTAACTTCCTAAATGTTTCCTATGGGGGAATACTCGTCTAAGTTTACGCCATAAGTTCTTGGAAATGGTTGTTTGAGATATTTTGTCGTTCAGAAGGCTGAAATAAGCAATCGTTTCGTTTTCTTCTTCCAGGACAAAGGTATTGGCAATCATTTGTTCTTTATAATAAGACGCATCATCAAAAAGAAAACCGTTTAAATCCGCGTCGCCGCAATCAAACGGTTTTATCTTTTCTAATTCTTCCAACTTTGCTAATTTCATGTTCACATCATAAAGGTTGCTATTTTCTTTATATTCTCGTAAGCTTCCTTTATACGTCTTTTTTCATCGTCAGAAGCTGGTTTCACATCCTTAATGGATTGATTAAAACGCTTTGCGTCTTCTCCAAATATGATTGGAGTCTCTTTTATCGGTTTGGCCATCGTAATAATTGTTTATAGTTTATAAATCCGATACAAAGGTAAATATTATTCCTGATTTTTCTCCTATTTAGTCTAGGAAAGATCAATTATATACGAGCAAATTGAGACTCTCAAGTTTGTTGTTGCTGCAATTCGATTATGATTTCATCGGTAATATATGCATCGCTCATCGTTATTAAAGGATATTCTTTATTAAGTAAGAGAGCATATATATTACTGTTATAGAATAGATGCAATGCTTTTACGGGAGAAACTTTTAGTTGTTTAGCTAGTTGCATCACAATCCGACTGTATTTATTCCATACTAAAACATCTATCATAGTTTGTTTATTTAAGCGTTATCGATTGTTCAAAAGAAAGGCATTCGTCTATAAGTTGTTGGTTTAGCAAACAAATTTGGTTATTCGGTTGCTCGTATTGCAGACGTCCTAATGCAACTTCTTTTGTAATTTGTCCTTCAATATAATTTTCTATTGTATCAAATATTCGGTCATTAGCTACACCTCCTTCTATTAAATCATATCCTAACCAAGGTTTTTTCCCTCGCCGACTATCAACGATAAAGTCAAGCCAGTCATTGCCATATCCATCGAAATGCAATGATCTATAATTTGCAGAAGATATTTTTTCAATATTTAATTCGTATATATTAATTGTTGCAATAGTACCGGGGCGACGTAACATCATAACAGAAGCCCATCGTTCTGCCTGATTATAAATGTCTGTAACATAAAATCCTTTTCCGAAATCAAGATTCTCTCTTCCGATATTGGCCAAAGGATACTGTATTTCCGCTGTACTTCCGTGAAAGACTTTCATGATTGTTTCTCTTTTTCTTTATAATATCTTTCCCAATTATCCAGAGCTTCTATCAATGTGTCCGCAATGTATTCCCGGCTTTGAGTATGAAGCACATCATATCCCTCGATAAGGTAGCGGGTGATGAGATCGACTTTTTCTAATCGATTATAAAGGACTGGGGCAGGAATACCTGTTTTTTGTGCTGCACTTTCGATGGCAAAAACCACAAACTCCATGAGTTTATCGTCAATCGACCGGGAAATATGTGTTGTTGCTTGTTGCATATTTCTTTCTATTTATTCAGCTTCAATATCTTTTGTTTTTGTCAAACATATAAAGCTTCCTTTTCGATATTTCGTTTCAGATACTCATCCATACGATCACGCAATCTTACCAAGTCGACCCGGGATCCTAGCAAAGCTTCAAGATCAAATTTGATGCGGGCTAATGTGAGTAGATTGGGAGCGGGGGCTTCAAAACAAATATCCACATCGCTATTTTCTGTTTGCTCACCACGGGCAACACTGCCGAAAATCCCCATACGGACAATACCATATTTTCCGGCATGGGAATCCATATATTGCCGTAATAGTGTCAAGTATTCATTTGTCGATTTCATAGCAGTTACCTTTTATGAGGTCAAAGATAGTTATATTTTTTTGAAAGGGAGATTACTTAGCTTTGTAAAATCCAATCAGGTTCTACGAATTTCTTTATTGCCTAATTAGAATTAAATCACTAACTTTGCGGCATTTTTAGAAGAAAGATAAATATAACGCGAAATGAGTAAGAAATTTGCCGAATATTCTAAGTTTGACTTATCGAATGTCAATAAAGAGGTGCTGAAGAAGTGGCAGGATGGCGACATCTTCCACAAGAGTCTTGAAATCCGCGAAGGATACCCCTCATTTGTATTTTACGAAGGACCGCCTTCTGCAAATGGTATGCCGGGTATTCACCACGTTATTGCCCGTTCGATTAAGGACATTTTCTGCCGTTACAAGACCATGAAAGGATTCCTGGTCAACCGTAAGGCAGGATGGGATACACACGGCCTGCCGGTTGAGTTGGGCGTGGAGAAATCCATGGGTATAACCAAGGAAGATATCGGCAAGAAGATTTCTGTCGCTGACTATAATGCAGCTTGCCGCCGCGATGTGATGAAGTTTACCAAAGAATGGGAAGACCTCACCGATAAGATGGGTTACTGGGTGGATATGGAAAATCCGTATATCACCTACGATAACCGTTACATCGAAACGCTGTGGTATCTGCTGAAAGAATTATATAAGAAAGGTTTGCTGTACAAAGGATATACGATCCAACCGTATTCGCCGGCAGCCGGAACAGGTCTTAGCTCACATGAGTTGAACCAGCCGGGATGCTATAAAGATGTGAAAGATACGACTTGTACGGCACAATTCCATATCCTCGATCCGAAGCCCGAAATGGCACAGTTCGGTGATGCATTCTTCCTGGCATGGACGACTACTCCGTGGACATTGCCTTCAAATACGGCTCTTTGTATGGGACCGAACATCTCTTATGTGGCTGTTCAGACTTATAACCCGTATACCGGTATGCCGATGACGGTGGTATTGGCGAAGGATTTGATGGGTGCGCATTTCAATCCGAAAGCTGCCGACCTGGAATTATCTGATTATAAGATAGGCGATAAGCTGATACCGTTTAAGGTGGTTGGCGAATGGAAAGGTTCCGAACTGGCCGGTATGCATTACGAGCAGCTGATTCCGTGGGTAAATCCGGGCGAAGGTGCTTTCCGCGTAATCAATGGTGACTTTGTGACAACCGAAGACGGTACGGGTATCGTACATATCGCTCCGACTTTCGGTGCGGATGACGACCGTGTGGCTAAGGTGGCCGGTGTGCCGCCGTTGATGATGATCGACAAGGATGGCAACAGACGTCCGATGGTGGATATGACCGGTAAGTTCTATCTGCTGGAAGACCTGGATCCTGAATTCGTACAGACCTGTATGAATGCGGCCGACTATGATCCGTTCCAGGGTAAGTTCGTAAAGAATGCGTACGATCCGGAGAAAACCGATAAAGACGAAACATTGGATATCGAAATATGTATGATGCTGAAAGTGCAGAACCGCGTGTTCCGCATCGAAAAGCATGTACACAACTACCCGCACTGCTGGCGTACCGACAAACCGGTGTTGTATTATCCGCTGGATAGCTGGTTTATCCGCACAACAGCCTGCCGTGATCGTATGATCGAACTGAATAATACGATCAACTGGAAGCCGCAGAGCACCGGTACGGGACGTTTCGGTAAATGGTTGGAAAACCTGCAGGACTGGAACTTGAGCCGTAGCCGTTATTGGGGTACTCCGTTACCAATCTGGCGTACGGAAGACGGAACGGAAGAAAAATGTATCGGTTCGGTGGAAGAACTATACAACGAAATAGAAAAGGCTGTTAAAGCCGGATTCATGGAAAGCAATCCTTATAAGGATAAAGGCTTCAATCCGGGTGAATATAATAAGGATAATTACGAAAAGATCGACTTGCACCGTCCGTATGTGGATGAGGTAATCCTGGTTTCTGAAAGCGGTAAGCCGATGAAACGGGAAACCGACCTGATTGATGTTTGGTTCGACTCGGGTGCGATGCCTTATGCCCAGATCCATTATCCGTTCGAGAATAAGGAAATATTGGATAACCGTACGGTTTATCCGGCCGACTTTATCGCGGAAGGTGTCGACCAGACACGCGGTTGGTTCTTTACCCTGCATGCACTGGCAACGATGGTGTTTGACAGTGTGGCTTACAAAGCGGTTGTTTCCAACGGTTTGGTATTGGACAAGAATGGAAATAAGATGTCTAAACGTCTGGGAAATGCGGTTGATCCGTTCTCTACGATCGAGCAATATGGTTCCGACCCGTTGCGTTGGTATATGATTACGAATGCATCTCCGTGGGATAACATCAAGTTCGATATCGACGGAATGGATGAAGTACGCCGTAAGTTCTTCGGTACATTATATAATACCTATTCATTCTTCTCGCTCTATGCCAATGTGGACGGCTTCGATTATTCGGAACCGGATGTTCCTCTGAACGAACGCCCGGAGATCGACCGCTGGATTCTTTCTTTGCTGAATACATTGGTGAAAGATGTGGACGGATTCTATGATACCTACGAACCGACCCGTGCGGGACGTGCTATCTCCGAATTTGTAAACGATAACCTGAGTAACTGGTATGTACGCCTGAACCGTCGCCGTTTCTGGGGTGGTGGTATGACAACCGATAAGTTGTCGGCTTACCAGACTTTATATACTTGCCTGGAAACGATAGCCAAGTTGATGGCTCCGATTGCTCCGTTCTATGCCGATCAGTTGTTCTGTGACTTGATTGCCGTAACCGGACGTGAGACGGTTGAGTCTGTTCACTTATCCGATTTCCCGAAATATGATGAAGCATTGATCGATAAAGATCTGGAAGAACGTATGAAGATGGCTCAGGATGTTTCGTCCATGGTGCTGGCTTTGCGTCGTAAAGTGAATATCAAAGTTCGTCAGCCGCTTCAGACCATAATGGTGCCGGTTATGGATGCCCATCAGCAGGAAAGTATCGAAGCTGTGAAGAATCTGATCCTGAACGAAGTGAATGTGAAGGAACTGAAGTTTGTCGATAACGCTGCCGGAATCCTGGTAAAACGTATCAAGCCGGACTTTAAGAAGTTAGGCCCGCGTTACGGTAAGATCATGAAGAGTCTGGCTGCCGCTATTCAAAGCATGAGTCAGGAGGATATCCTTGCATTCGAAGCTGCCGGAACATTCACGCTGAAAGTGGAAGGACAGGATGCAACCGTTGAACGTACGGATGTTGAAATTATCTCGGAAGATATCCCGGGCTGGCTGGTTGCCAATGAAGGCCGTCTGACTGTAGCTCTTGATATTACAGTTACCGAAAGCCTGCGTAAGGAAGGTTTGGCACGCGAATTGGTAAACCGTATCCAGAACTTGCGTAAGAGCAACGGTTACGATATAACGGATAAAATCAATGTGACTATTCTTTCGACCGATGAAATGGATGACGCAATTAAGGAATTTAATGAGTACATTGCGAACCAAGTGCTGGCTGTATCTGTTGAAATAACGGAACATGCCATAAGCGATGCGACTGTCCTTGATTTCGAAGATTTCAATCTGTCGGTACGAATCGAAAAAGAGTGATTTTTTCTATAAAAAAGAAAGGCGTCCCTTGCCGCATATAAATATTATCGTATATTTGGACTGCGACTTGGTCGCCTGATATATATTATGAATTGTGGAACCTAAAATTAAATGAACCATGGCAGAAAAGACTAGATATTCGGATGCTGAACTCGAGGAGTTCCGCGCCATTATTTTAGAGAAGTTGGAGGTAGCCAAGAAGGATTACGAGTTGTTGAGATCGGGTGTAACCAATTCTGATGGTAACGATGTGGCTGATACATCACCAACATTTAAGGTGTTGGAAGAAGGTGCCGCAACTTTGTCGAAGGAAGAGGCCGGACGTTTGGCACAACGCCAGATGAAGTTCATACAGAACTTACAGGCTGCTTTGATCCGTATAGAAAATAAAACGTATGGCATTTGTCGTGAAACGGGTAAACTGATCCCAAAGGAAAGACTGCGTGCCGTTCCTCATGCTACTTTGAGTATCGAAGCAAAACAAGGAGGTAAGAGATAAATGAAATTTTCTAAAGGTTGGGGAGCAGTGTTGATTATAATGCTGCTCCTTATTCTTGACCAGGCTCTCAAAATTTGGATCAAGACACACATGCAGTTGCATGAGAGTATAGAGATTACCCCGTGGTTTTATCTCTATTTTACCGAGAATCCGGGAATGGCTTTCGGTATAGAAGTAATAGGTAAGTTGTTTTTGTCGATATTCCGTATTGTGGCGGTCGGCTTTATCGGTTATTACCTGTATAAGCTTGTAAAAGACAAATATAACTTCGGTTTTATTGCTTGTGTCTCGTTGATATTTGCAGGAGCAATCGGTAATATTATCGACTCTATATTTTATGGAGTGGTATTTGATCATAGTTTTGGTCAGATCGCATCTTTTATGCCTGCGGGCGGAGGGTATGCGGGATGGCTGCACGGGAAAGTAGTGGATATGTTTTACTTCCCGTTGATTCAGACGGTATTGCCTGACTGGCTTCCTATCTGGGGAGGGGAGGAGTTTGTCTTTTTCCGTCCTATCTTCAACCTGGCGGATTCAGCAATCTGCGTGGGTGTTTTCTTATTATTGATATTTTACCGGCATACCTTGTCGGCCAGTCTCTCTAAAGAAAAAGAAAGTAATAAATAAATGCGGAATAAATTGCGCAGATATGGTGTCGCATTGTTGACGGCAGCTTTGTTGGTTTCCTGTAGTAAGGTGCCTGATGGTATTTTGTCGGAAAAGGAAATGAAGGCTGTCCTGATCGATATGCAACTGGCTGAAGCTATGATCAGCACGGATTATAAAAAGTATAGCGACGATGCTGAGAAAGATGCGCTTTACCAGTCTGTATTCCGCAAGCATAAAATAGAACAGGCTGTTTATGACAGTTCGCTGGTCTGGTATGGGCGCAACCTGGATGTGTACATGCAGGTGTACGATCTGGTATTGGCCGAACTGAATGAACGGCAAAAGGCGCTGGGAGATGTGCAGGCAAATGCCGCCCCTGTATCTAAACAGGATTCGGTAGATATCTGGCCGCGTCTTACTTATCTTACCTTAGAACCGAATGCCTTGTTTAACGGGATAGCGGTCGATATTAAACCGGAAACCAACTATCCGTCCGGCAGTACGTTTGTATTGGGAATGCGCGTCTGGGGATTGAACGATGCGATGAAGAATCGTCCGGAGATCCGTCTGAGCGCTAATCAGGGAGATACGATTATTACCGTAAACGACAAAATTCTTCGCGACGGTTATCATGAAACAACGTTAAGGACTTTGCCTACCAAACAGGTAAAGAGCGTGTATGGTTTTATCCGCCTGAACGGAAAAGATGATTCCACCTCTTATTTAAAAGTTTATGTGGATAGTTTGAATCTGATGCGGTATAACTACGGTCGGTTACCGGAAAACGACTCCATACAAGTAGCACGTAAGGATTCCATAAAGAATTAGATCAAAATATGCGCAGGATTGCTTCGCATTATATATACTGGCGTAAATGGTACCGTATGCATTATCTCGAATTAGATGCGGAGGGACGTTTGACCGGTGCGTATCCTTTGGAACAGGAGATTGCGAATACAGAATTTTATGACGGTACTTTATTGCCGGTACCGTCAGACCTTACTTTTCCTCCGGTTGGAGTTTCTTCTTTAGCGGAATGGCTGGCTGTTACGGATTCAGTAACCGTAGACTCTCTGGTACAAGTCTGTCATTTACCCCGCATTTCCCCGGCGACGCCTGAACTCGGCGCAGACTACAGCAGTGGCGATTGCTACGTTCAGCGACTCTGATGTTTCCCTGTCCTGAGGGTAATTAGGTATATACAACTTTTCATTGACAAGTGTTTCTATTTCGGGACGGATACCGTTTCCTTCATTTCCCATGATGATGATACCTGTTTCCGATAATTCTTTCGTGTACATGTTCTCTCCGTCAAGAAACGTTCCGTATAACGGGATTTGTTGTTCTGCCTGTTTTTTCAGGTAGCCATGTAAATCCGTATAATGTACTTTTACATGGACGAGGGCTCCCATGGTGGCTTGTACCGTTTTGGGACTGAATACGTCGGCGGTGTCCTGGCTACAAACAATATGTTCGATGCCGAACCAGTCTGCCAGCCGTATGATCGTACCGAGATTGCCCGGATCTTGTATCCCGTCGAGGGCAAGGATTAACTGGGTCTTCGGGTCGGCATCTTCCAATGACCAGGCCGGACGTTTGAAGACGGCCAGTACATCCTGCGGGTTTTTCAGGAAACTGGCTTTCCGTATATCGTCATCATCGGCTTCCAGCAATTCTTTAGCGGGAATGTCGCCTTGTGTTGCCATCCATGACGGTTTGGCTATCAGCAGGTCGCATTCGAATGCATGTAACATGTCTGCCACCAACTTATTTCCTTCGGCAACAAATGCATTTAACTCGTTACGAAACTTCTTTAATTCCAGTGAACGGATCTGTTTTACTTTAGACTTACTCAGCATCTTTACTCTTTTTACAAAGCAAAAGTACAGGAATTTATTTAATTTCAGTTACATTTCATTGAAAAGTGGATATAAGGTAAATACATTACAATTCTCCTTTTATGAGGATTGTGCCTATTACCTTTGTGAAGTAATGGAGGAACAAATTTCTCTATTATTATACCATATGTCTTGATTTGAGCGGTATCTGGAATAATCTTCTTTAATAATATCTAATTTTAGGGCGAAGTTTTCGAAAAACGAGTATTAGTCGGTAAATCAAACAACCCTCATGAGGGTTGTTTGCTGTATATACAGCAAACAAATTTATTTATATAAAATTTTTTTGGTACTTACATGTAAATCTAGTGCGTGTAGTCTTGATATGAATAAAACAAAATAACTAAAAAACAAAAAGTATGATGAGAAAACTTATTATCATGATCTTCCTGTTTGTGATTCCATTGTCGTTTTATGCACAGGATAGATTGAGTGGTCAGAAAGGATCAGTCGTCGGTCTGAAAACGAATATCCCGTATTGGGGAGCGATGGCGACTTTCAATGCCGGAGTTGAATTCCGTCTGGCACGTCATTGGTCATTGGATATAGAGACCGGTCTGAACCCGTTCGACGGAAAGAAAGAAGATGGTAGCTATGGTAAATCTCTTAAGCATTGGCGACTTCATCCGGAGTTGCGTTATTGGTTTTGTGAAACTTCCTACAAACATTTCATTGGTCTGCATGTCCCTTACATATTATATAATGTATCGGACATCAAAATATTGGGTACCGAGAATGAGCGCCATCAAGGTTGGGGAGCAGGAGTAGGCGTTAGCTACGGTTATTCATGGTTGCTTTCCAAGCACTGGAATCTGGAAGCGACGGTCGGTGTGGGATATCTCTATCTCGAATCGGAGAAATATCCCTGTACAAACTGCGGTCGTCGTCAGGAATACGTCAAGAAACATTATTTCGGTCCAACACAAGCAGCAATTAATCTGATTTATCAATTTTAATTTTCGCCGCCTTATGAAAATGAACAAACATATACTTATAGTAACAAGTCTGCTGGCGGCAACTGCTTTGCAGGCACAGGAGATTAAAGTAAAGGATAAGATTGTAGAGAAATCGGACAGTGCGTTGATTATTGGTGTGACGTTCGATTTTGGTGAAGTGAAAGTTCCTTCTGATCGTAGTCTGGTATGTACACCGGTGGTTGTTTCGGGTGATAGTATCCGCCCTTTGACACCGGTTATTCTCAATGGTCGCGATCGCCATATTTTGTACGATCGCACAGGACGTACTTATTCAACACACGGGGAATATGAACTGCGTCGTAATAATGGTGAGGAGCAATTCTTTGAATACACCACTCGCACACCAATGGCGCCTTGGATGAAGAAGTCGGAAGTGGCTCTCGTAACCGACCTCTGCGGTTGTGGTTGGGAAGCGTTGCAGAACGACCGTTCTCCACTCTTTCCGATCAATTTGTCAGATCCGGTTGTTTTGAGACCGTTGCTCGCTTACCGTACACCTGAAGCTGAGGCGGTCAAGGCGCGTTCGATCGAGGGAAAAGCGTTTTTGGATTTCCCGGTTAACAAAATAACGATTTATCCCGACTACCGTAACAATCCGCGTGAGCTGGCTGCTATTCGTGCGACGATTGAGTCTGTAAAAGACGATCCGTATGCCACCATCACGGAAGTATGGATCAAAGGTTTTGCGTCTCCCGAAGGCTCATACGCCAATAATACATATTTAGCGGAAAATCGTGCCAAGGCCTTGCGCGACTACGTGAAAAGCCTCTATCGTTTCGAGCATGCCACATTCAGTGTAGATTTCGAACCGGAAGACTGGGAAGGATTGGAAAAACGTCTGGAAGAAATGAATTTACCGGACAAAGCTGAGTTGCTGGCTATTATTCGTGATCAGGAACCACGCGACCTCGATAAGAAGGAGCAGAAGTTGAAAGTATTGAATGGTGGTAACTCTTATAGAATTCTACTCAGGGATGTTTATCCGGCGTTACGCCATTCGGACTATGTGGTGAAGTATAACATCCGCAATTTCACAGCCGAAGAAGCCCGGTCGCTTATCTATACTGATCCGAAGCAGTTGAGTCTGAATGAAATGTTTATGGTGGCTCAAAGCTATGAGGCTGGAAGCGAGAAATATAACGAAGTGTTCGAAATTGCTGTCCGCATGTTCCCTGATGATCCTGTGTCGAATCTGAATGCCGCTAACACAGCTATTCAAAGAGGCCAGTTGGAACAAGCCGAACGTTACCTTCAGAAAGCAGCCGAAGGAGATGAGAAACAGTTGGCACGTGCATCTATTCTGATGCTTCGCGGTGATTTGGACGGTGCGGAAAAGATCTTGAATACGTTGCAGAATAGCCCGGTGACAGGTAAATCGGCCCAGGCAAACCTCGAACAGATCAAAGCAAAACGTGAAGAATAAAGAACTTCAAAAAATGATTGATTATGAACATAGCCTATAAATATCTTTTATACGCCTGTATGGCAACCTGTTTTATGCAGGTTGGCTGTACTGACGAAGTTCATTTGATCCGTGATGACGGAGAGGAGGATGTGGTGGTGAAAAACTACCTTCGTCTGACTATCAGCAGTCCGGAAGCCAAACTTCTTACCCGTTCAAACCCCACCGGTGGCGAGAATGGTGACGGCTATGAGCCGGGACAAGACTACGAGACGCGCATCGACGATTTGATGCTGCTCTTTTATCAAGGGACAGACGGGGTGAATTCTCCTGCATCGACCCCGATAGATAAAATTATGTATCTGGACCGTAATGCCATGGAGGGTGACAATCGCACCGAACCGGTACTAGTGGGGCTTCCGGGTGGTTGGTATGACCTGCTGGTTATTACTAACACCGGCAACATACGTTCGCAGCTTCAGGGAATGACGCTTGGCGGTGTGCGTGACTATTTGCAAAAGCGCGCCTGGACGGAGAATGGAGGAAAATATTCTCGTTTTGTGATGGCTTCGGATGGTCACTTGGACACACAAGTATATATCTGTGGTGAGAATACGATCGATAATCCGGCTTCGGCCACAGTCGAGGTGGAACGTCATGCGGCACGTATCGATTATCAATTGGTACACAAATATTATGATGTGACGGACAAGACAGCTGGCGAGGCCCAGGTTTCCATTACCGGAGCCTTGATTGTAAACAAGCTGGATGCCGGTTCCTATATGCTCAAACGAGTGATAGGTGCGGCATCGGATGGCTCGTACGGTGCGGAAAACACGCTTAAATACCTCGGCTTGGAATTGCCTGAATGGGGCGATCACCAGACCAACTACGTGCTGGATCCGTGGAGTCGCAAGAAGACGCTGGCAAATGTGGATCGTCGTGTTTTTAATCCGGAACAGCCTTCCGGTTCCGGACAACCGCTTGCTTCGCTTTACGAAAATTATTTTACGAGCTACGGTACATCAGTATCCAACTGGAAGTTTGCTCCTGGTTTGGGTGAACGTGTGGGTGACTGGTACCGGGTGGGGTACACGAAAGAAAATGCGGTGGCCAAGGCGGAACAATCGCCTTATATCAATACGGGAGTCGTATTTAAAGCTTCCTATGGACCTAAGAAATGCATTGTTTATGATCCGGTTTCCGGTAAAGCGGTCGAACGGACGGGCTTGGATGGTGCGCCTTTTACTTTCTTTGCATTCAATGGCGTGATATATGGTTCAGCGGAAGCTGCAATGGCTGCCTTTGCAGGCAACGGTACAAATGTGGTCGGCTATGATTTTGCCGGTAAGACTTGGGGCGATGTCGAGAAGTTGACAAAGGTGTTAAAGGAAAACGATCCGGTGGGTTACTGTCGTTTTCTTACCCGGAAGGCAAAAGGTAAAACGGCAACCGATCGTTTGACCGAAGCTGAAGCCTCCCTGTTGTCCTGGAATAATTATATGTATGTCACTTTTGGGTACTCGCTGGGTACGAACAGCATACCGACTATAAATCTGAATGGTAAGGACACTCGCCGATTGTTGGCGCGTTACGGACTACATACGTATGCTGACGGAGTTTGCTATTATACTCATTGGATTCGTCATTCTAACAACAACGACCCTTCAAAGGGGATTATGGAGTATGCTATTGTGCGCAACAATGTTTATAAGCTGCGCATCAGTGATATTTACGGTTTGGGAAAGGATATTCCTTACGAACCACCGTTTGATCCGGAACCTGTCGATCCGACTCCTCCTGGCCCGGATGATCCTGACGATCCTGACGATCCGACGCCTCCTGGTCCTGACGACCCTGACGATCCTGACGATCCAACACCTCCTGGACCTGATGACCCAGACGATCCAACGCCACCCGGACCAGATGATCCGGATGATCCCGATACCGATCCGCTTATCCAGATCGAGGTGGTTGTGAAGCCTTGGTTGATAATCGACCCTGAAACGTTTTATTTCTAACCGTTAAAATAAGAGAACGATGAAATCAATAACAACAAAATATATCTTTTTCCCGGTACTGGTATTGTTGTGCCTGGCCGGGTTGGCCTCATGCGATTATATCCATGACGAATTGCCTCTTTGTCGGCATACACTCCGTTTTGTTTACCGGCATAATATCAAACATGCCGATGCATTTGCCTATGAAATGGAGAATCAGGAGGCTGCAAAAAATGTTCGTTTGTATATTTATAGTGCTGAAGGCAAGTTTCTTTCATCTCGCCTGATCGAGGGGGAAGAGTTAAAAAAGAACGAAGTGGATCTGAGCGAACTTGACCCGGGCGATTACCGCCTGTTGGCTTGGGCCGGTTTGAACGCTCAGGATTATACGTGGACGGAACCGGCCCCCGGTTCTTCTATCGATGACTTCCGTATGTCGGTACAAATGGTGGAAAATCGTGTCGACCGCGAATTGTCCGGTCTTTTTCAAGGGGAATTGGAATATACGATACCTGTCGGAGGTACTACCGATACCGAGTTCCCATTGGTAAAGAATACCAATAAGATCCGTTTTATACTGATTGATGCCAACCGGGGAACGAAACTGACGTCGGATGCATTCGACTTTGCTGTTACTACTACAAACGGCGATCTTGATGCGCACAATGAACCGGTTTCTCCTACGCGGATCACCTGGTTGCCTTATCTGCAACAAGTAGAGGAAGTGAAAGCCTCCGGTAACGAAACGACTAAGTATGAGGCTGTTTGCACTGAATTGAATATGCTTCGTTTGATCGACAACAACACCGGTACGCTTCGTATCCGTTATGCGAGCGAGAAGACGCCGTTTATCAACGTCAGTCTCACGGAACTCCTGAAATTAACACAGATCGCATCTCATAAACTACCGGGGCAGGAGTATCTGGATCGGCAAGACGAGTATGTCATCACAGCATACGTCGACATTGTCGGCGGACGGGCACACTGTCTTGAGGTGATTGTTGATGACTGGATTGTTCGTTTGGAAGACTTGACACTTGGAAATGAGGAGATGGCATTATGAAAGGTCGATTGAATCCATATAGGAACCTGTCAGCGGTTGTCTGCCTGCTTGCTTTTCTCGCCTTCGGTTGTGTGAGTGGCGAGAAGGGTGGCTCCGGCGACCTGGACCTTCCCGAAATGGTGGAGGTGGATTTGCAAGTGGGCATAGCAGATGTTATGTCCCCGCTGCAAACGAAAGCTGACGAAGGCGAGGAGGTAGAAAAGAAAGACGATAATGCTTTGCCGGGTGAACAGATTCATTCACTGGCCGTGCTGATTGTCAATAATTCTACCCAAAAGATTGAGAAGAAGTTTTTGCCCGATTTAACGAATGATGAGAAGGCTAAAGAGGGTGAACTGACAAGTTGGACTTCCGAAGAGTTCCGGTTGCCTAAAGGTACGAAACGGATTTATGCTTTTGCCAATTGGGAGTCGTTACAAGATGAGATGCTAAATGCTGTTATCGCAGCAGAAGAGGGTAACGAGATGCCGAAGCTTCCGGAAGAGGTCTCTTGGCCTGAAAGTGGTTTTGACCCGGAGAAAGGAGTTTATCTTCCGATGAGTTACGCTGAGACGTGGGAGGTTTCTTCGGTAAAGAAAAGAATCGAACTTACCCGTTTAGTGAGTCGTTTGCAGGTGAAGGTGGCTAATGCCACAAATCATAGTTTGCAGTTGGATGTTCTTACATTTGGTTCTTTTAATAATAGAACGCTTTTGTTTGGAGGCTCTATCAAGGATTGGTCTGAAAAAAGTTATGTGAATTTTTTACCTGCTGCGGAGACAAAAACACTGCAACCGATGGAGAATGAGCCGGAAGAATATATCTCCGACTGGATGTATGTTTTTGAGACAACTCAGGCAAAAGGTTTTTTGCTTGATTTTAACACGATAAGTAAGGGAGAGATATTTCATGCAGCCAATATGCATAGTGGAACAAGATATACTAAAAACACGGAAGTCAAACGAAATCATATTTGGAGTCTGAACTTGTGGGTTTGTGGTTACACTTTGACTTTGGCATTAAAAGGTGAAAATCCGCCGATCGGTGGTTATCCTGTGATGACATTGGAGGAGATGGATGGTTTGAACGGTACGCTGTATGGTGGCGGTCCGTTTACGATAGAAATTGGAAAATTGCAATCGTTGAATGAAGGGACACCTGTACCGGAAAATGTTGAATGGTCTATTGAAGATATTGAGAATTCAGATTGGCTGATAGGTGATTTGGAATTAACAAGTACAACAATAACAGGACGTATGGCCGGTTATGCCATAAGTGTAGCAGGCCCACTTACCTTTAAGTTGAAAGCGACAAGCGGTGGTCGGACGATATCCGTTTTCCCCGTTACGTTGAAATTTGCGGAGATATTCGAGCAGGCCAATCTGTAACCTTAAGCTGGATTTTACTGGTTATCGAGGCCGGCAAAATCTACTTATTAAGTAGAGGTTCATCTACTCGATAAGTAGACGCTCGTCTGCTTAATAAGTAGAGGTAGGGTCTACTTACTAAGTAGATTTCGGCTTACTTACTAAGTAGTTAAAAATATAAAAACAACAGATGTAACAACAAAATTAGAATACGATGAAACGAAATAAAATAAAATATGACAGGTGGCTCCGAACGCTGGCTTTGTCATTCGCCTTGCTGATGGCGGGGGGAATGACTGCATGGGGGCAGCAGCGACCTGAAATTAGTTTGGTTCCTTCAGAAAATCATGACAATGTTCATTATGAAGTAAAGACAATTTATGTCGATCCTCTAAAACCTCGTAAGTTATCTCTTCCTGAATTGAATATCAACACCAGATCTGGTAGTGATGTCTCTTATAACTGGTTTGTTCATTGGTATGTAAAAGGCGAAGGAACTATTCGACATGAGGTAATAACTGTTACCAATGATCAGGCTCAAGCACGTGGAGGATTTCTGGGGGTAAAAACTGATAACACCTATGTTACAAAAGATTACTTTGCAAAAGTAAAAGAAACAGAAGGTTTGATTTGGTCAAATAGATTAAAAGAAGATAATGTAGTGACTGGCGGATTGGGTATTGATGCTTCTACTATAACTTATGAATTACCCAATGGTTATACCGGGAATGATATAGTCTATTGTGATGTGAGTATTTATAAAGATGGGAAAAAAATATCAAATAATAATTATCAGGAACCAACATTGTTGAAGCGATATATTTATGAAATCAAAACGGCAGAAGAATGTATTTCTCAAATTAATGGTAATCCGGATCCAGATTCAATATATTTTCCAAAGGGTTCTGAGTTTATAAATTTCTCGATGCCTTATGCTCCGGATAATTATTTTTGGAAAGAGGGAGACCTCACACATCAAGGTGCGAAATTTCAGTACAGGATAGTAGGAGAAAGTAGTACGTTTGAAGATTTTAAACTGATAACGAAAACAGCTTCTCTTACTTTGCAGCAAAATCAGAAACTAGATGTGAAAAATGTAACTGAAGATTTCACGGTGGAGGTTCGGGCTGTATGTGAAACGCAAGGGCATACGGGTGAAAGTCCTATTATCAACCGATTTACTTTTCGTCCGATTGAAAATGCAAATTTTTTGCTAGAAAAAGATATAGATAAAACTGAACAAAGTGTAAGGTGGCCTAGAGGTAATACAAAAAAATATGAGCTGATCGGATTGGTTGATTTTGACCAAGATAGAGCAACAAAAGAAATTGGAGTGGGAGATAATATGTCAGATGAACCATTAGGCTCATTTAATGACTCTTATACGACTTACGGATTTTTAGCAAAAAACGGTAAGTCTTTATTGGATAAAGATGGGAAGTGTTTTACTTCAGCTCCGGGTATATATGGCTTGTTCAGAAGTGCAAATGCTCTTGGACATTCCCGAAATGACAATGAATGTTCGACAGAAGCCGGTGTGAATAGAGTTTATAAGTGGATAACTCCTTATATCGAAAAAGCGCATAATCATACTGTTCAGATGTATCAAGAAAAGCCTTTGTATGATCGAACATATGAAATAACGAAAGGTACAAATGATGAAAAATATGGCTTTTTTTATTATATTGATGCAACGGATGAACCGGGAACATTGGTGGCTGTACCGATAGATGGCACTATTTGCGGAAATACGGAGTTGACAGTGACGGGGTGGCTTGCGGATATGACGCGTCCTTGTAATGCAGATGGGAATAGACCTTTACGTCCTAATTTGAATTTGCTTTTTAAGGCAACTAAAGATGGGGAAGAAGTTGTACTTCATCGATTTACAACAGGTGATGCATTAGATCACTATGTCTCAAGCACAGGTTCTAATAACAAAGAAACTGAGGTAAATGAGTACCTGATGGAATGGCAGCAATTTCATTATAAGTTCGTTGTTTCAGAAGAGAAGATCGCTGGATGCTCTGATTTTCGTTTGGAAGTTCAGAACAACGAGCCTCATACTGATGGGGCAGACTATGCTATCGACGATATCCGTATCTTCAAAAGAAAACCGGAAGTGGGAATTGTTCAAGCTGGGGATTTGTGTGATACGGAGTTAAAAGAGGTCCGGTTTGTGACAAGTTATAGCAATATAATAGATGTAATGGGACTGACGAAAGGTGAACCAGTATCGGGTGTGAATCGAGATGTCGTATGGGATGAAGAATCATTGCCGAAGGCGTTAGTTGAATACATAAAAGCACACTACGATGATCCTAAAAGTGCTGTAGAAAATTACTTTACAAAGATTTATTATTCTATTTACGATTCTGAAAATACGAATGAGCCTCTTCAAATAGATTATGACGGTGATGGAGAATTGGAATATTGCCGTGTCTCTTATCTTTCCACACGTAGGGAAGACATGGGATGGGTTGATTATTCATCCTTTGCTACTGAACAAAAAGACAAAACAGATAAAATCTATTCCATGCCTTTAGAGATTGGGAAATATTTCCAGAGCAAGAAATATATAGCCAGAATTTCAACACAACCGATAGGAAATGGTCCCAATGAACTGCCACTTAAATGTGATGCTTGTGCTTTGACCGGAGATCCTTTTGAAATATCGGTAGCGGAGGATCGTTTTAAAATATATGGTTCGGATGATACAAAAACTGAAATTTCGGAAGAAGAAGTTGAACAAGATAATGTGTATCATATTACCGGCAATTTCCAATATTTCAAAGACGACAAATGGAACACATTGGAGAATGCCCTGTTCGATTGGTTTATAGGGACTCCTGAAGAGGCTGAGAAATTGACGGTGGAAGTAGAAGGAAAAATTTATTCGATAAAGGAAGCTTTAAATGAGATTGCAACTGGTGATGAGAATAATAGAGGACTTTTGGAAAATGCTTTACGAGATCAATATGGTTTCTATAGCAAGGATACCCCTTCCGGTTTGTTTGTTTTAGAAGTTTCTTCATTTGACTACGAGATGGTTGGAGGATACCAATCTGTAGTTGGTTT
This sequence comes from Parabacteroides caecihominis, assembly GCF_023656785.1. Lineage (NCBI taxonomy): Bacteria > Pseudomonadati > Bacteroidota > Bacteroidia > Bacteroidales > Tannerellaceae > Parabacteroides > Parabacteroides caecihominis. Next base: position 34,991 of record NZ_JAMOKS010000039.1, on the reverse strand, counting down.
GGTACGAGCTAAACAAAAAGATCTAACTACCGGTGAGGAAATTGATGAAGAATTATATTGTCCAGATCCCGTAGTGATCAAATTGGGTGGAAATCCTCCGACAATTACGCCGGGCGATCCGGATGTACCGGAAATCGATCCTAAAGATCCAGAAAATCCGGATGATCCTCAACCTGATAAAGATCCGGAGACCGGTTCGTATGTCCGTTCGGTCCGTGTCGGTTTGATCCAGATTCAGGAGATGGTGAAAAATGATGGGACATTGCGTATTCCTATTCATATCCGGAATTCAGGAAAGGAGGATAGAATATTCTCAGAAAATAAAAACAATGTGGATATAAAAGTAGTCCAAACTACTGATAAGGAGTTTGAAAATGATCCGAGTCTTGTAATTGCGAGATTGAATAAACTTGTAGATGAAAACACTACAGCTAATTGGAAGAAGAATTATTTTGAGATTAAATTTGAAAAAGAGGCTGCCAATAACTTCCGTGAAGGTTTCTGGTATATGGTTGATATACCATACGCTGTAGTTTATAAGAATAATAAAGACAGAATAGCTTACGAAAATTCTTTTAAACTCACCCTTAAAATCGTACCTGAATACGTGACTTGGGTAGGTCGTGAAGAGAAAATGCACAACTGGAACAACGACGATTTGAACCATTGGAGACGTTCTACAAATGCAGAACTTTATATGTCGGGCGATAAGGTAGGAGCCGAGGCCAATGGCACACATCCAGAAGCCTACACCCCGATGCGTTTCACGAAAGTGACAATTCACGGAAAGGCTACATTAGATGAAGCAACAGGTACTTCCTATGCTGCTTATCCTCATCTGTACAAACTGGAGAAGAATACAGGTAATTTGGAAAAAGATCCTGAAAACGTCTTGTTGAATATGGATCCGGGTACAAACTTATCAGATGAAATCGGTGCCGCCACCAAAAACATCGAATATGACTTGTTGGCCGATCCGGATTATGAAGTGGAATTAGGTCGCAATCCGGTCAATGAATTGAGAGAACATCATTACGCCTGCGTCCGTTTCTACGGTAACACTTGCGATGAAATTTATATCAAACCCGAATCGGAAATCCTGCATACGGAATACCTGACTTACAACAAAGCTCATGTAGACTACGAAATGGCTCCGAACCGTTGGTATATGCTTGCTTCACCTTTGAAAGGTGTTGTTTCGGGAGATATGTATTTGCCGACAGGTAATAATGGTATCGGTAAATATGCACGGCAAGAGACTCCTGCATTTGAAGATATCAAATATAATACAACAGATTATACTCGTTGGGAACCTGCTGTTTATATGCGTGGGTGGAATAGTACTTCTGTAAAAGTTATTTATCCGAATGATGTAGCTAATTATGGAGAATTAATCAATTGGTCGAATTTGTATAATGATGTAGATGTTCCGTTTGTTTCGGGTTCCGGATTTTCTATCGGAACAAAGACGCCATTGAAGCCTGAAAAGGAGAGTGTATTATTCCGTTTACCTAAAGCTGATGTATCATATAGTTATTATAAAGACGACAATGAGACAAGCAAAGATGAAAAGTATATAACTAGTGAAAATCGACAGGGTAATGGACGTTTTTATTTTAGTCCCGATACAACAAGTTTGAATGTTACAACAACTGGTATGTTGGGTAATCCGTTTATGTCGCATTTGGATATGAAAAAGTTCTTCGATGCTAACCATTCAACAAATAATACATATTATATTATGAGTGGCAATACTACGATAACCAATATTGCAGGTGACGAGTATAAATTATCCACAGAAAGTGACGATCCAAACTATGTAGCTCCTCTTCAATCATTTATTAAAAATGATTTGAAAAATGCTGTATTTACTACTGCTATGATAGCCAAGGCCCCCACTTCAGGAAAGAAAGTCGGCTTGCGTTCCGCTACTGCTGCGGCATCAGAAAAGACATTGCCTCAATTGCGTATCACTGCCAGCCGTGGCGGTGTACATAACACTGCGCTTGTGGCAGGTCTTGTTACAGCATCAGATAGCTATATAGAAGGTGAAGATGCAGCCTTGCTGATCAATGAGGAAGTTGCCGCTCCGCAAGTTTATACACTTGCCGGTAATCAGATGACAGCTATCAACGTGACTCCGGAACTGAAAGATATTCCGGTCGGCATCTATGGTAAAGATGCTTCTCCGGTAGAGCTGAGTTTCAAGCTGTCGGGAGATATGCAGAATGTTACATTAGTAGACAAGCAGAGTGGCAAGGTCTATCCGGTGACTGACGGTTTGACCCTGACTGTCTCCGGCAATACTTCCGGACGCTACTTTCTGAATGGCTCGATCGCTACGTCGAACGAGGTGATCGCTCGCAACGAGATTGTATGTTATGCCAATGGAAACGGTCAGATTGTGGTTTCATCGGTTGATCCGCTTACCCGGATCTCCGTCTATAGCGTCTCCGGACAACGTTTGCGTTATTTGGATAATCTGAATATGCAGACGGTCTATGTCAAAGACTTGGCTCCCGGCATTTATATCGTCAAAGCCGAAAGTGTAACACAGGTATATTCGGAAAAAATGGAGGTTAAGTAATTGTGGATACAATATAAATCTTCATAGATATTTGTAACTGAATGGCGGTCATATTATTAATGGCCGCCATTTTTTTATTCAAAAAGGCATCCCCTTTATTGTATCTTGTATCGACTAGTTGGCTTTCTGAATAATTTCAGCTACATTTGCCTGCGTAAAAGCTCGAATAATGAAGGGAATCCTCCATATATTATATTTCATATGCCTTGTTTGGATACTGGCCGCCTGTAGTACGACGAAATATGTCGGTGACGGTGAATATCTGCTGGATAAAGTAGAGATTGTCTCCGATAATAAATCATATAAAACAAATGAGCTGAAGCCATATCTCAGACAGCAACCGAACTTTAAAGTGTTCGGGTTGATGAAATGGCAGCTTTTTGTTTATGACTGGTCGGGCCGGAATGAAAAACGTTGGCTTAGCAAGCAGCTCCGTCGGATTGGGGAGCCGCCTGTCATTCTGGATACTACATTGGTGGAGCAATCGACGGATGAGTTGAGGCGGTTCTTTATCAATAAAGGATACGTGAATGCGGAGGTCTCGGCCGAGATAGATACTTCGCGGCAGAAGAAGGCGGTTGTCATTTATAAGATTGATTCGAATGAGCCTTACCGGATACATAATTATACGATGGAACTGGATGATTCGAAAATTGACAGTATTGCCCATCTGAAAGCGCCCAAGCGTTCGGCTGCCTCTTCGGCTTTTCGGGTATATCCGGAAGACTATACCTCTTTGGTGAAAGACAGTTCCCTGTTTGACAGGGATATACTGGATAAAGAGCGGCAACGCATCACGACATTGCTCCGTAGAAGAGGATATTATGCGTTTAACCGTGATTACCTGGCTTATCTGGCAGATAGTTCCTACAATAAGAATATTGTAGATTTGGATATGGTGCTTAAACCTTACCGTAAATTAAAGCCGGACGGCTCTGTTGTCGATACCCTGCATCGTCAATATTATATCAAAGATGTAACGATTGTGACAGATTATGATCCGCTGAATCAGACGCAGAGTGATTTATCGTTTGCTTCTGCCGATACGGTGAAAGCAGGAGATTTACAGATTCTCTACGGAGAGAATGGTAGAACTATCCGCCCAAATGTTTTACGTAGAAGTACTTATATAACTCCCGGCAGGTTATTCAATGAACGGGCTGTTGAACAAACTTACTCTTCGTTTGCCGCTCTCCGCGCATTGAGGAATGTAAATATACGTTTTACGGAAGTGGAAGAACGCGACACGATGATGTTGAATTGTACCATCCTGACTTCTCCGGCAAAGCTACAAGGTTTTGGTGTTGATCTGGAAGGAACGAACTCGGCCGGAGATTTCGGTTTTGCCTCCAGTGTGAATTATCAGCACAGGAATCTGTTCAGAGGTTCGGAAATTTTATCAACGAAAGTGCGTGGAGCCTATGAGGCCTTATCCAAGAGTTCGGCGGGCGGCAGCTATTGGGAAGTTGGAGCGGAAGCGTCTGTTTTGTTTCCCCGTTTTCTGTTTCCTTTTGTCAATGAAAGTTTCAAACGAAGGGTGCGTGCTTCTACGGAGTTGAAGGTCAGTTACGGTATTCAGACACGTCCGGAGTACAGACGTGCGATCCTTTCCGGCGGATGGAGTTATATCTGGCAGGAACGCTCGAATACACAGGCACGGCATGTATTTAAATTACTGGATATCGATTATGTGCATTTGCCGAAGATCGATCATGATTTTGAAGAGAGTTTGCCTAATTCTACCCGGATATATAATTTTACGGACCAGTTTGTTGTTGGTTCCGGTTATACATATTCATTTACGAATTATAATCCTCAGAACCGTTTGAGGAATACACATTCTTTGCGTGTATCCTTTGAGATGGCCGGAAATCTGTTGTATGCGTTTTCAAAGATAACGGATGCAAAGAAAGATAAGGACGGAATGTATAACCTGTTTGGGATCAATTATTCACAGTTTGTAAAGGGAGATGTTGATTTCAGTAAAAGTTATGTATTGGATAGCCGTAATAAGATTGCTTTTCATGTGGGGGTAGGTGTCGGTTATCCTTACGGAAATGTTAAAATATTGCCGTTTGAACGAAGCTATTTCTCTGGTGGAGCAAATAGTCTTCGCGGATGGTCTGTCCGGACATTGGGGCCGGGGGGAATGTTAGCCGATTCTGTCAAATCGTTTGCTGACCAGATCGGGGATATCCGGCTGGATCTGAACTTGGAATACCGGACAAAGATGTTTTGGAAGTTTGAGTTGGCAGCGTATGTCGATGCCGGAAATATCTGGACGATGAGGCCGATTAAGGGGCGTGAAGATGGAAACTTCGATTTTTCCCGTTTCTATAAGGAGATAGCTGTGTCTTACGGTTTGGGATTGCGTCTGGATTTCGATTTCTTCCTGATTCGTTTTGATACAGGTATGAAAGCCTATAATCCACAGGTACGTGGAAAAGACCGGTGGGCTATTCTGAATCCTAATTTAAAGAATAATTTTGCTTGGCATTTTGCAGTAGGATATCCCTTCTGATGAAAAAAAGGCGTTACAGTTTGCAGATATAAAAAATAATATTACCTTTGCACCGCAAATAAGGATGGTTCCGTAGCTCAGCTGGATAGAGCAACGCCCTTCTAAGGCGTGGGTCGAGCGTTCGAATCGCTCCGGAATCACTTAGTAAAAATAAAAAAGTCTTGTAAACTAAATGTTTATAAGACTTTTTTATTTTTTGTTGGAACGTATTTGGAACAAGATATGCTTTAATGGTACGATTTCCCGTTTTCATCGAGGCTGAATACAGATGACATGGTTTGTATTCCTTCCCGGTTCTCTACTGTACAAAGAATATTTTTCTCCCTGTCTACAAGAAACAGGTGGTTCCGTTGTTCAGGGTTGACATGTCCTACCCAATTGGTAAACAACAAGCGTCCGTCCGGGAAATATTGCATACCTCCCAGAAACTTCAACGGTTTACCGGGAATATCCTTGTTGGATATTTCCCAAACGGTTTTACCTTGTTTGTCCAGCTCCACGATGCGGGGATTTTGTGTCTTATCGGCAACAGCGACCAATGTGTGTCCATCCCGCAGCCGGATTACGGAATGAGGGCCACCGGGTATTTTTACCTGCCATACAACTTTGCCAGCCTGGTCATATTCTTTGACACATTCATCGCCGTAATGAGCGACCAGATAATGTCCGTTATCCAGTTTCCGGGCATTGCGCATAAAAGCAAATGTTCCGTCTGAAATGCCTTCCGGTAAAATACATATATCACTGACAATATTTCCTTCGGGAGATACTTCCAGCAAACGTCCGGCATTACATTCTCCGATAAATGTATTTCCATTCTTCAACCGCTGGCAGGCAAAGATCGGACTTTCGGAAGCATAATGGAAAACAGTGTCGTTCTGACGGGTGACTTCCAGTACACCTTTACCGGTAGAAAATAACAGGTTACCGTTGGGTAATACCCAGATGTCATTCGATTCCGGGGCTTTATGCTGCCAGACGATCCGGTTGTTTTCCATAATGAACACTATCCCCTGTGAATAGTCTGCTCCGGCAAAATTCCCGCACTGGGCCACGGTTGCCAGGCAACAGATACAGGAAAGAATGAGTGTATAAATAATGGTTCTCATGATCTTTTATTGATTATAAAGATAATACGTATTCTGCCAGGTCATTCAGTTCGCTTTCGGATAATGTTTCTGCCGGAGCATGTATTTTCAGCATATCCTGCATTGTGTAAGCACGTCCGTCATATAAATAGGGGGCTGTTCTCCATACTTCGTTCAGGGCGGGAACATCCATTTTGACATGCTCGTCCGGTCCGTTGGTCCAGTTCACTTTATATTGCTTCATATCTGTGTAGTAGGTTCCGGAATGGCAGGAAGAACAATCTTTTTCAAAATGAGCTTTGCCTCTCTTTGCCGCTTCCGACAGGTTGCCGTTCACCAGTCGGGGACTGGGAACCGGGGATAACGATTTCAGATAGGCATCGATAGCCGGAGCCACTTCTTCGGTTGAAGTCGAGAATAAAATATATTTGATTCCCGAAATAACTGCGGTCTCTGCATCTTTACGGATTCCGGAAACCATACAGGGCGGTGTCTGGTGGGAGAGGACTAACGTCTTGGTGTTCTTAGGATTCCCCATTCCGTCATTCAGCAGATCCCAATTCAGTCCGTCCATCCGGGCATCATTCGGATGACAACTGGCGCAACTCTGCCATCCCTGGAAACCAATCGATGCGTCATGGAAATACATGTCGCCTTTGCCTTTTTGAGTGGAAACGAGAGGAGTTCCCAATGAAGAAGAAACCATCTCTTTCCCACTTTGGTTGAAAGCTACCAGTTCACCGGTGTAGTAATTTGCCGTATATACTTTATCCGGAGTGACGTGTAAGGCTCGGGGACCTTTACCTTGTGTCTTGTAAAAATCGCGGATACCGTATAAGAAGCCGGCATCATCCCGGATATGTGCATAATCTTTTGTCGAAGGCGTTGCTTTTCCTCCTTCTTTTACCTGTGCCAGACGGTTATGCAACATCGCTCTGTCTATACAGGCCAGTTCGTGGGTGCCGGAAATTGCTACCCATATTTTGCTGTCGTCCGGTGAAACAACGACATTCCAGGGATTTGAGGCTCCTTTCTGGGGAGTATCCAGTAAAACCGTGTTTTCCACTTCCTGTGAATGCAGGTTGATGACAGATAAAACGTTGGTACTCATCCATCCCCGGTCCACCTGATTGGTCGGGAGCTGGTAGCGTGCCAGCAAATGGACGGCATATGCATAGTCGCCTTTACTGTCTGTAGCCAGGGCTTTTACATCAGTCGAACCGTTTGGGAGTTGTAATCGTTTCACAACCTTTTTATGGTTCACATCCACAATATCCAACTGACAGGCGACCGGATAAGCAAGCGACGACATTTCCGGCAGGTTATTGGCTACCAGCAGCATGCTGTCGTTTGCAAATGAGACCAGGTCTACCGGTTCACGTCCAACGGGAATCCGGTTCAGTACTTCTTTTGTTTTCGGAGAAACTTCCCAAAGTTCATTATTGAAACGCTGCGTAGTCCACAAGGATGCGGTTTGTTTATTGAATAACAGGGCGGAGGGCGTATGTCCCAATCGGGTATCCGATATGACGGATAAATCTTTTCCGTTCAATTCGCACAGAGAGCCGTCTGCACCGTCACACACCACCCAGATATGCTGGTCGGGTGTTTCCGCCAGATCGTTTGCCGGGGCAGGTAATACCGCTTTTGTCCCGGTTTTATTGAAATTGGCGTCGATGAGGTATATTTCTTTTTTATCCCGGTTTGTCACCAGGAGTCCACCTTGCTTTCCGGCATTCCAGATATGGTCCGGAGCAAAAATATCATCTCCGCTGCATCCGATCAGAATGGTCAGGGAGAGACAGGCTATATAGGTCCAGTTTATTTTCATGATCATTACTTCTTAGCTTTTAACGATTGAAGATACTGGCGGATATTTTCTTTTTCCGCAGCACGGGATGTTTCCCGTTTCTTCTCATAATAAGTATAATACTCTTTTTCTTCCTGTGTCCAGTTATTCGCTTCCCGGTAATCTCCGATGAACGGAACACACAGGTCGATCCATAAAGCGATCGTTTCCATTTCCTCCTTGCTCAGTTTGCAGCCGCCATGCCCGTTTTCAAGTCGCTTGATCAGATTACTTGTATTGGAACCGGCAAAATAAGGGGCAAGTAAAGTCGGCTCCGATAAATTGCTGATCCAGTTCACTTCCGGATGATGGGCGTCTCCCTGCCAGGAGTCGTTATCTCTGGTCATTTGACGGGCATGAGTCAGGTTCAGGTAGGAGTCTGAGAATTTACGCTTCGTCTGCTGGTCTACTACCTTTAACTCACCTTTCAGGCTTAGCTTGCTTTTTACCCCGTCGTGGCAGGAAATGCAATGAGCGTCCCAGATGGGCTGCACTTCTTTGATATAACTGAAACAGCGGTCGCCGATACCTTCCGGTTCGATTTCACGGATACCTGTGTTCATTGCCATAGATACCGGATGCGAGGCTATCGGAACGGTGTTTTTATGTTCATGGCAGCCTACGCAACTTTGCGTTTCTCCCGGTTGCAGCGTCGACCAGCTACGCATGGTTTGCACAACCCGGTTGTTTTCGTCTAATGCCTGGAAATACAACGGAGTACGGCAAGGTACTTTAAAGAAAGCCGAACCGTCGGGATTAACATCGACAGTTCCCAATATACGTTTTACATCCCAGCTGGCGTTGCCGACACCTACCGGGGAGAAGGCATGTCCGCCGCCACCCGCATCAAAACCGTAAGCTGCACCGATACTGGCTACCCGGTAGATGGGTTCTACAATTCTTAGTTTTTTGATTGTTCCGGGCTGAACACCTTTCAAGCCGTTGCCTTCGTAGATATTTTGCATATAATAGACACCTTCATATTTTGTATAGTCCACATTGTCTACGCGCTGGAAAGGACGTTCACGTTCGGACAGCAAGACCGGTTGGTTACAGGATATGCTGGCGTCTGAAACCAGCAGCTCCCGTTCACCAGACGGTGTCATCCAGTAAATACTGAATTCCATCGGATGACCTACATGGTAACCTAATGGGGTATAGGATATTAAAAACTCCTTTTCATTCAATGGGTAAGGATGCTGGAACTGCTCGGCGAACTGCCCGTAAGCGTCGATTTTTACGGCTTCCGGTTTCCGGAGAGGGGCAACCAGCATGACGCCTTCATTCTCGTCACGTCCGGCTTCCGGGTCGATGATACATAGTTTGCCATGCTGGGGAGTGTGATGTCCCAGGATTGTCGCCATCACTTTCCGTGTTCCGGGGATTTGCCGGGTGTGGGTGAGTGTGGTTGGGAAAAAACTGTTCCCGCCATAGTATTCCGCTTGTCCGGTACCGTCCGGATTCATCTGGCAAAGCGGTTGCATGAATACCTGGCCACGGTCATTGTATTCCCAGCGGGTATAGACCACCCGTCCGTCATCGAGCAGTGTCGGGTTTGATGTATGTACCTGGTCGAAACCAACCTGGCGCATGTAACGTCCTTCGCGGTCGCAGAGATAGAGGTTGCTGACTTCTACAGTCCAGCAATCCACTGCACTTCCGTTGCGGGTCGAATTGAACAGGATATTTTCGTCGGGCAGATAGATCGGCTCTATATCGGCAAATCCCAGACCGGAAGTGATCTGTTTCAGTTTCCGCGACGGCATTTCCATTTCATAGAGGTGAAAGTCATCCTCCTTTTGGGATTTCTTCCAGGCAAAGAGAATATGTTTACCGTCGAAATGAACATCCGGATCCCGGAAGACGCCGGCTGTATCTTTCAATAAAGTTTCTTCCTTTGCCCAGATCCCGTCCATTTTGAAATAAGCCAGCTCGCCACCAGCAAAGAAGTTGCATTCTGCACGGGCATCCGACAGACCTTCCGTATAAGCGAAAAAGGAAGGGCGAAGTGTGCGGAATTTGGTAAACACGATTTCGGGAGTGTTTTTAATAAAGGATGCCAGCCGCTGTTCCCTTCTTGTTTTACAGGCATCCAGATAGGCGGATAAAGCCTGTGTTATACTTTCCGGCGTGTCGGTGACTTGGCTTTCCTGCTGCAATTTTTGTAAGCGCTCTGAAATTTGTTCGGGCAATGTTTTGTCAAACCATTTTACATCGCTTCCATCCTGTAACCACCAGTCGTAGTAAACCGGATAGTGGTGATAGAAATGCAGATGTGCCTCCCGGATCAGGGTGGCAGTGCTGTCTTTTGAAACAAGACTTTCGGTTGCCTTTATTTTATTAAACCGGTCTTGTATGTCTGTTATAAATTCCTGCTTGTCGGCAGGGTGATGGTCCTTACATGCCTTTTCCTTATTCTGGCAAGCAGCCAGAATGAGAAGCATAAGTCCTAATCCTATTTTGTGTAAGTTATTCATATCTATTACTCCCTTCTTTGTTATTATTGGTTTGCCGGAATTGGCAAACGGAAGTCATTTTTCCCCACTTATTTTTTATTTGTGGGGAAAAAGTCCCACTAGAGTGGGGAATAATCCCCTTTGCAATGGGGAATTATCCCCATGCTAGTGGGGATTTTCACTTAATAGCACTTTTATAAGCCTCCACAATAGTAACTCCGCTGGATGTACCGATGCGGGTTGCTCCTGCCTTGATCATGGCTAAAGCAGTATCGAGGTCGCGGATACCGCCAGCCGCTTTTACTCCGATTTCCGGACCAACTACACGGCGCATCAGGGCTACATCTTCTACTGTCGCACCGGCTGTTCCAAAACCTGTCGAGGTCTTAACAAAATCAACTCCAGCCTCTTTGGCTATCCGGCAGACTGTTTCCTTTTCGGTATCCGACAGATAGCAGGTTTCCAGAATTACTTTGCAGATAACGCCTGCCGGTCTACAGATGGCAACCATCTCTTCGATTTCTTTCTTTACAATATCCAGGCAGCCTTTTTGTAACGCGCGTACATTTATTACTGTATCTATTTCTGTTGCTCCTTTAGCGATAGCGTCGCGTGTTTCGAAAGCCTTGCATTCGGTCGTGGTCTGTCCTAACGGAAAGCCGATGGCTGCACCGACACGGACGGGCGAACCTTCCAGCAGTTTGACGCAGGTTTCTACTTCCGCCGGATTGATGGCAACCATGGCGAATTCGTATTTGCGTGCTTCGGCACATAGTTTCTCAATGTTTTCTGCTGTGCCGAAAGGTTTCAGGAAAGTATGGTCGATCATTCCTGCCAATTGTTTTACTGATAAGTTCGCTATTATTTCGTTCATGATAAATGATGTTTAGAATGTTAAAACTGTTTTTATAACTTCGTTACGTTTTATGGCTTCCAAGGCCTCGTTTATTTGTTCTATCTTAAAGCGGTGGGAGATGAAATCGGATGCGGACAGCCGGCCTTCGCGTATCCATTCGGTCAGCGCTATCATTGCCCGTTTCTCTTCCGAACGGGTCGGCCAGCGGTGGATGAACAGGTTGAAATTGTAAGGAGCCTGGTCCAGGTCGATCGTCGGATTCTTTGTCATTACCCCATATACACAAATATCTCCGGCCATTTTTATAAGGGGCAGGGCCGAATGGACGATGGAAGGCAGGCCGACAGCGTCGATGACCGTATCGTATGAACGATTTGCGGTAGCGATAAATTCGGGTGTCGCGATCTCGGCCGGCGTATAGCCATTATCAGCACCCATTTGTCTGGCTAGTTCCAGTTTGTCTGGTAGCATGTCGACAATATCCACTTGTCCGAGACCGAATAGTTTGCCGAGTTTCACAAAACTCAACCCGACAGGACCGGCACCGAATACCATCACTTTCTTTCCCGGTTCCAGGCGGAAGTCTTTGAATGCACCCACTATTTCACGCCAGGTACAGGCAATGACCGCTTCTTCCGGCTGTATATCGGCCGGTATTGCATTCTGTATTTCGAAGCTGTCCCAGCAGCCTTGTTCCGGAGTGGCAAGGCCTTCTTCCTGCAAAACTTCGAAATCGTTTACTATGACATATTCACTGAAACCGCCCCAGGCACTGTTCAGCCCCGGTGTCGTAAAGGTGGCATTCAATCCGCCGATCGCCCTGTCGCCTACCTTGAAATTTCGAACTTTACTTCCGACTTCTATTACAATGCCGACATTTTCATGGCCTAAAGCCATCGGGAACCGATCTGCCCCCGGGAAATGCCCGGCTATCAGTTTGCTATCGGTGGCATTGCACAAAGCGACCATTTCTGTTTTTACCAGGGCTTGGTACGGAGTGATAACAGGTATATCTATTTCCCGGATTTCTACTACGCCGGGAGCTGTTGCGATTACGCTTTTCATTTTTCCTTTCATATTCATTCTTATAGATTTAAATCCGACAGATCTGTATAAACATCTTTCAAATGATTGTACGTCCGGTCGAAAACAGCAATTAATTCTTTGTATTTCTCAACATTGGCGGGGATAGGGCTGATCTTTTTGTCGATATGGATAAACCGGTCGGTTACACTGAAATCTTTGAATAAGCCGGCTCCGATCCCTGCCAAGATGGCGGCGCCCATGGAGGTCGCTTCTTCCAGATAGTTCGGGATTTTTATTTCAGTCTGATAAATATCGGCCATCATCTGCTGCCAGATCGGATTTTTGGCACAGCCTCCTATTACCGTCATATTTTCTACGGGGACGTGGTTGCGAAATATATTGACGATAAGTCCCAAGTTCAGGGTGATGCCTTCCATGACGGAACGAAGCATATCGCCATGCGTGTGTCCTACCGTTAGTCCGATAAAAGCGCCTTTGGCATTTACGTTCCAGCGGGGAGAACGTTCGCCCATCAGGTAAGGCAGGAACAATAGTTTGTTGGAGCCTACCGGAGATTTCCGTATCTGTTCGTCGATCAGTTCGTACACATTCCCTTTCCTGATTCTGGCCTCTTCCTGTTCAAACAGGCAGAGTTGTTGCACCATCCAGTTATAGGAAGCGCCTGCCGTCTGCATAGTTCCCGACGGATGCAGCATGCCCGGCACGACATGCGCCCAGTTCATAGTACGGCGTTGTTCGTCTACAACCGGCTTTTCCACCGTCAGGGCAACCCATGAGGAAGACCCCAGATAATTGTAGGATGTCCCCGGGGCTACGCAACCTACGCCGACTCCGGCACAACTGCCGTCGCCTCCTCCGCAGATAACCGGTGTACCTTTACGGAGTCCGGTGGTTTTGGCTGCTTCCTCCGTTACTTCTCCTATAACATCAATAGAAGAACGGACTTCCGGGAAGAGGGAGATATCCAGTCCGGCTGCCTCTATGATCTCTTCGCTCCATGACCATCTGTTCAGATCGTAGGCATTTGTTCCGGAAGCATCTGACGGGTCGGTGGCGATCGTACCGCAAAGGCGGAAGTTGATGTAGTCTTTTGCATTCAGCATTTTGTACGTTTTTGCAAAAACTTCCGGCATATGTTTCCGTATCCACATTAATTTTTCTATTGAATAGGAGGCGCTGATACGGTGTCCTGTTATTTCATAGAAATGAAGCGGGTCTATTTTTTCGCATAGGAAAACTTCTTCCTCCTGTGAACGCTGGTCGCAGTACAACAGGTGGGGAGAAAGCGGATTCCCTTTTTTATCGATACATAAGCATCCCATCATCTGGCCGCTCAGGGCAACTCCGGCGATCTCTTCGGGTGATACGAGTTGGAGTAATGCATTTGTTGTTTCTGTTATGGCTTTCCACCAGTCGGACGGATCTTGTTCCGCCCGGTTACCGGCGGCATAAACGGTCTGGTAAGAGGCGACACGGGATGCAACCAGCATGCCCTCTTCATTGAATAAAGTGGCTTTGTTGCCACTTGTTCCTAAATCGTGTGCAATGACGTATTTTGCCATGGTCTTTGAATTTTATTTATAATGCAGCATTCGTATATCCGGTCAGTCCGACCAGAATGCCTCCTGCTATCCCGCCGGCAATAATGACGGCCCAACGTGGGAAAGCCTCTTTCAATAATCCCAAACGTTTCCCTTTGGGAGCGCAGAGTGTATCACATACGACAAATCCCATAGCGATAGCCCATCCCATATCCACCCAGGGAGCACTTCCGCGGGCTCCCTGATGGATGAGGCTGAATTGCATGGGTAATCCGTTTACATCGGTAGCTAAACCGGTAGAGAAACCGAAACCGGGCAATTTGTGATTCACCAGCCAGAATGTTCCTATAATTAAGGCAGCCGCAATAAATCCGCCTTTTGCTCCAAAATCTTTCACCAGTTTGGGCCAACAGAATATAACTGTAAAAGTGACGGCGAAAGAACCGAATATACTGGTTATGATACCGGCATTGTACATGCCGAACAATTCATTGTAAGTTTGTAACCATTCGCTCATACTGCATCCTCCTCTTTTGACAGGCGATTACCGCATGAGCGCATCATCCAGATGGTTATTCCGGCTAAAGCACCTCCGATCAGACAACAAAGCAAAGTGGGGGCAGCCAGGAAAAACAGAGTGAAATCGCCCTGGAAACGGACGATTCCCCAGGCTATGCCGGCAGAGCCGATACACCATCCCTGATCCAGCCATATTTTTCCTTCCGGGTTCAATATGGCTCCGTTATAATGGTTCATGTACCACATGATCCCGATAATAAGGGTAGCTGCCAGCCATCCTCCCATTAAACCGTATGTTTTCCAGAGTTCCGGCCAGATGCCGAAAGCAAATCCTCCGCATATTGCCGAACCTGCAAATGTAGATAAGTAGTGTTTCATGTTATTTAGGTTTATGATCTGTTAGTTCAATTGTAATTTAGCCAGTGTAAAAGGCTTGTCGTGTTTGGTATTTACTTTGTCGGGACCTGTCACGATGTCGAAGCAGGAAACGATCACCTGGCCGTTCCAGACGATCGGTTCTCCCGGCTGGTCCAGACCGCCGTCGCTGCCGTCGCAGTCCGGACTTTGGGCAATACGCTGAATGCGGCCGTTTTTGTCTATACGGGCTACTGCATTTTCAGAAAAGTCGGCTACCCAGATATTTCCGTCGTCATCCATGCACATTCCGTCGGTGGTGCGTAGTTGTGACGGGTCTTGTGCCCATATCTCATTTCCGATCACGTTGCCATCGGGATTCATGGTTATTCGGTGAATGGTGCCGTCTCCAAAATTTCCTACATATAAATTGTCTTCTTTATCGAATACGATTCCGTCCAGTCCGTACTGAACTGCTTTGTTTTTCGTAATGACGGTTGTGAGCAGGTTCTTATCTGCTTTTGTATTGGTTACTTTTATATTCATATCGTTCTTGTCGAAGCAATAGACTCCGCTTACCAGTAATCCGGACGGGTCCTGGATGGAGGAGAGGGAGCTTTGTGTTACATATAATTTCCCATTTCTGAAGCGGATGCCGTTGGGGTGTTCCATACCGGTGGCTACTTCGATAACTTCTTTCAGTTCGTAGCCATCTAATTTTAAGCATAAGATTCGGCCTTTGTTCCTGGCCTTTTCAGCTCCGCTCCATCCCTGGTTGTCACAAATAAATAAGTCCCCTTCATCATCGAAGGTGATTCCCATGGGAGCAGCCCAACCTGTTTCTTCTAATACGGGTACATTCATCCATTTGCTGATTTTCCCGTCTTTAGTGATCCGCATCAGGCAGGCGGGTTTCGATAAATCGGCAAAGTTCGGACAGGCCAGGATCAGGTCACCGTCCGGGGCAATTGCCATTCCGTCGGGTGTCGGACAATCATCCGGCAATTCCATGAATAGTTCACTTTTTTGCATTGCTGGTGTACAGGCTCCCAGTAATGCAGATAATAAAACAGATATTAAAAACACGTTCTTCATGATATATAGATTTTTCATTGGCAAAGAAATATAATCCTGCCCTGAAAGAGTTTCAGCTATCGGTCAAAATCTTTCAAAATTCGGTCAGTGAATGATTCGTGTTCTTGTAAGGTGTTGATATTTAGTAGGTGATAAAATCTGGCTTTTATATGCTGGAATAAATCTAGATGAACTTTTTCAACGTGTATTTGAGAATATTCCTGACCACCAGATAATGAAACGGGCATATTGTATAGAAATAAATATATCCCAGCCAGTAATGGAAATGCACAACTGTAATACTTCTGACCTTTTTACGATTCCCTTCAAGGTCTTCTATATGGACAGATAGATAAGCACACAGATGTTTATCGTCTAGAAAAACGATTGTTTCTTGCGGCGACTTATCCGTAACACGGGCAAAACTACAGCTACCTCCTGACCGGATACATTCTTTAAACTCCTGTATCTTCCCTTCTCCGCCTTTCAGACCGAATGGTTTTACCAAGAGATTGCGTAGTTTGAAAAGCTGATTAACCCAATCAGGCATATCTGTCCAGAATGATATCTGAATATCGTCCGGTGTGATCTTTTTATCCGAGTCTATTTCGCATTCGAATGAGTCCGAATAATTTGCCGGGAGATATTTGTTTATCAGGCTGCCAGGAGGAATAGTAGAATCTTTTACTTTCATAATGTCTCTGTTTTTCAGTTAGAACAGAGACAAATATAAGTTTATTTCTGGAATATCTCAGGGTATTTCCGGATGAAATACGTTGGCGTACAACTCCAGGCATGGCAATAGCTATTGACCGGGAAAAAGTTGTATGGAGATAAAAACTCATTTTTAGGATCATAAACTTCCCAGAATGTATCAGCGCCTTTGTGGATCATTCCTCCCCAGTATTCCGCTACTTCATCTCGGGCTTCTTGCGACATTCCGCTTTTGATCAGGGCCTCAATGTAATAGTGGAACAGGTAAGGTGCTCCTGGAGTGCAGACATTCTCTGTTGTTTTCAAGGCTTTTAAAGATCGTTGAGCTTCTTTTTGTGTAGGTATTTCTCCCAGTATCATCCATATCTGGGAAGCATAAGAAACCTGATCATTCAATTTGCCTGTGAATAAACCCGTTTTAGGATTATAGAAATGCTTTCGGGCAGCTTTTTTCATCTTTTTGATGAGTCCCGGAAGTTGGGCGACTTCATTTTCTTTGTTCAGTAATTTAGCCAGTTCGTAGGTCTCTTTGAAAGCAAAAGCAGTAATGCCATGAAAAGCGACTTCTCTGTGTAATCCGTCTTTCCAGTCGAAGAATATCCACCATTCACGGGATGCCCGTTCGTAATCCATTGTTCCGTCATCTTGTAGGTATTGGTAAGCTGATTCTAATTGTTTTTTTGCAACGGGCCAAAGGTCCTCAGCTGTCTCTCTGTCTCCCGTTTCCTGCAAATAGTCTTTGAGGGTAACGCCAAACAGGAAAGAATAATCATATAAATGTTGTTTTGCCTGGGGCTTGGGCTCCCGGGTTTCAAAAACAGTTGCGTTTAATTTTCCGTTATACTCGCTTAGTCCGGCCAGCAGGTAGAGGCAGCGTTTGGTCAGATTGTATTGTTTGAAGGAATAGTTGTTAGCCAATGCTTCCAGATACAAGTCGCCTAACCACAGACGCTGATCCCTTTTGGGACCGTCTTCGTAAACGGTTTGCATACATTCTTTCAGGGTATTTAAACTAACCCGGTCTATATCTTTAAATATCTGTGGTGTGGCGGCTGATAATTTTCCGGGCGTATTGACGGCAGAAGTAACAGCATCGCATTTCATTCCGGAAATACAGAAGTCATATCCGGGAGGAGTCGCGATAAGTTCTATTTTTACATATCTGAAGGATACACGGCGTGGAATGGTGATCGTTGACGGCATTGTCATCATGGTGACTATTTCATCTTGTAACCACGCACGGCTGAGTCCTCCCTGATAAGGATCGAAAGGTGTTACCAGTTCAGAAGGAACTTCTCCGAATGTAAGTTTGAAGCGTGCCGGTGCGTCTGCTTCGGCTTTTAGCAACTCCGTGCTGAAACTGAAACTACCTGTTATGTGCTCTCCGAAATCGACAATGACGGCTTTTGTCTCCTTAAAAGAGTTATCGTAGAGTGTATTTATAGGTGCTGTTTGCTCTGCTTTGTATTGCTGGAAAGCATTTTCATCTTTTATGATATGTACTAAACCGATCGGCTTTTTTTCTGTAACGGTCAGTTGAGGAATGCTTTCTTTTGCTTTTTGTAACCAGGATGCCCGCTGGCTGGCATAAAAATCTTGTCCGTGGACTGTTATAAAACAACTGGCAAGTAAACAGTTTAATATAAGTGTTTTTAAGGTCGTTTTCATGTTTCTATAAAATATGAATAAGTGTTTTATCAAAAGTATTCTTTCTTATAAATAGTTGGTAAAATTACTATTTACCGGGTGGATGTATGTTGTATTATTGATATTAAATGTTACAAAAATGACACAATGGTAAGGTTTGAATTATTTTATCTTTTTCGTGTTGGGATTATGTATTTATAATAAAGTTTTTTTCTACATTTACAAATCTAACTTTTTGCTAATCAATATACAGATGAATATGAGCCTTTCAAGAAGAACCTTTATCAAGTCGAGTGTGATATCAGTGTTGGGAATTCCTTTTATGCAAGGATGCCGGTTTATTGACAGTGGAGAAAATGAAGATGACAGTTTGTTTATGCTGTTCCGGAACCCTCCTGTTACTTCCAAGCCGTTTGTCCGCTGGTGGTGGAACGGGGATAAAGTAACAGCTAAAGAGATTCTCCGTGAACTGGATATAATGAAAGCTGCCGGTATCGGTGGTGTCGAGATCAATCCGATCAGGTTTCCTGGCGGAGACGACCTGGGGATCCCGTCATTGGAATGGCTGAGTCCCGAATGGATAGAAATGGTGAAAACAGCTCTGAAAGGGGCTGAAGAGCGTGGGATGATCTGCGATATTATCGTGGGATCCGGCTGGCCATTTGGTGGAGAATTTCTGCAACCGGAGGAGCAAACCCAATTAATGACACAGACGGCCCAGAAAGTAAAAGGCCCTGGTAAAATTCAGTTGAAGACAGCCGATTTGCTGAAAGATGCTTCTCCGCAAGTCGGTTCCAAGTATGAAGGATCGACCAGTGAATTACATTCATTGTGCCTGGCCCCTGTGGAAATGAATACATTCTCTCCGGGTAAAGACATTCCTTTTGAAAAAGGAGCGGAAGTGATCACTGTCGAATTGCCGGAAGGCGAACATATTCTGTATGCCCTGGTCAAGGTCACTGGTTTCCAGGCTGTGATTAATGGGGCTCCCGGTGCCGCCGGACCTGTTCTGAACCATTATAACCAGGTTGCGGTAGAGAAATTTCTGAATCGTATGTCGGATCATCTGTTCCCGGCGATTCAGGGTCTGAAAGGATTCAGGGCTATGTTCTGTGACAGTATGGAACTGGAAGGAGCGAACTGGTGTCATGACTTTGCAGAAGAATTTCAACGGCGTAGGGGATACGATGTAACTCCTTATCTGCCTTTTATCTTGTATAAAGTCGGGCATATGGGACATGCGATCGAAGGAGCGGCTGCAACAGCCCTCTCCGGAGAGGCGAAAGAAGAAGTCGATCGCGTTCGTTATGACTTTTTTGTCACCTGTATGGATATTGTCAGGGACCGTTTCCTGAAACCTTATACGCAATGGTGTAATAAATATAATTTTAAATCCAGGGTTCAGGCTTACGGCCGTGAATTCCATCCTCTGGAAGCCTCTCTGGAAGTCGATATTCCCGAATGCGAGACTTGGTTCTGGAATGCGGACAGTTGTGATAAGGATGCTTTTGTGAAGTCACCGACAAATACGAATGTGAATAAATTTGTGGCATCGGCGGCACATTATTCCGGTAAGAGACTGGTCAGCTGCGAGGAGATAACCAATACCAACAATGCATTTAATGCCTCGCTGGAAAAAATAAAGATGACGGGCGACCAGAGTAACCTTTCCGGTGTGACCCATTCGATCCTGCACGGTTTTAATTATAGTCCGCTGGAAGTGCCGTTCCCCGGTTGGATCATGTACGGTGCATTTCTGAACGAACGGAATAGCTGGTGGCCTTATTTCAATTTGTGGGCAACCTATAAAAGCCGTGTATCGACTGTCCTTCAGGAATCCGATTTCTTTGCTGATATTGCCGTGATGCATCCGCTGGCTGATATGTGGACGATACACGGACCACAGCGTGATCCGTTCCCCAGCCTGCATTATCCGTCTTATCAATATCATGTGTGGGAAGCAATTCATCAGAACGGAAATAGTTGTGACTACATAAGTGAGAATATCATTCAGCAAAGTAGTTTCAAGAAAGGCAATCTTGTTTTCAATAACAGGAAATATAATACATTGATGCTGCTGGAAGTTGAGTCGATGATGCCGACGACAGCAGAAACACTGGTTGAATTCGTTAAAGCCGGAGGTAAACTGATCTTTGTCGGTAAAGAACCTTATAAATCTCCCGGGTTTAAAGATCATCAGGCAAACGATGAAAGAGTCAGACAGGCGATCGGTAGGATCAGGGAATCTAATCCTTCGCAGGTATTTTCCGTAGAGGCTCCGGTAGAGATGATCCCGTGGTTCCGTCAAGTACAGCAGCAATGCGGCATTGTCCCTTATATGAAGATCGATGCACCGAGCCCTTACATCAGCCAGATTCGTCACCAGACGAAAGATAAAGACATTTACTTTATTACAAATTGTAATCCGGAGGATGAAATACGGATACAGGCAACATTTGAAGCGAATGGCAGAACACCTTGGTTATGGAATCCGGAAACAGGCGAACGGACACCTTATCCGGTCTCTTCCGGCTCCACTTTACAGATCGACCTGGGGCCGGCCGCATCCAAACTGATTGTTTTTGAGGAAACGAAAGGCGCGAAGATCTCCATTCCGGCTTTGCCGCTTCAGAGTTCGTCTCCGGTCGAACTGAACGGATGGACGGTCAGAATGGCACATATCAATGGCGAGTCGGCCAAACGTGAGCTGGATACGTTGGTGGACTTCTCTGCAAACCCGGAAACACAATCGTTTTCCGGCGACCTGTATTATGAAAAGACGGTCGATAATGCTGCAGGATTCAATTACCTGGATTTAGGGAAAGTATATGGCGTTTCGGAAGTAACCCTGAATGGGGAGAACCTGGGATGCAAATGGTATGGAAACCGTGTGTATCAGCTGCCGGAACATTTGGCTAAGGCACCGGTCAAATCATTACAAATAAAGATCACGACAACCGTCGGTAATTATCTGAAAGCTACGCCCGAAAACAAAATAGGGCAGGCATGGACCCATCATCAGAAATGGGCACCGACAGGTATGTTGGGCCCCGTTAAATTAATGTAACATCAGGAATAAACGAATAATGAATAACAACTCTATAATGAGAAGAACAGGACTTTTGATCTGTCTTCTGGCCGGTTTTGCATGGCTTGCAGGTGCCGAGCCTTTACAGTTGAAGAAACTGACCTGCGAGTATGCGGAAAACCCGCTGGGAACGGATGCTCTTACCCCGGTGCTTGGATGGCAGTTGGAGTCGCAAGCCCGTAATCAGCTGCAATCGGCTTATGAGATACAGGTCTCTTTGAATGAAGACGACCTTCTGAATGGAAAAGGACTGGTTTGGAAAAGTGGAAAGGTTAATAGCCGGCAGAATGTGAATATCACTTATGCCGGTAAGAAGTTGAAACCTTTCACCCGTTACTACTGGCGGGTTCGTGTCTATAATCAGGACGGCGAAGTTTCCGGTTGGAGCCGGACAGCCTGGTGGGAGACAGCTATGTTGTCTCCGGCAGACTGGAAAGCCGAATGGATCGCAGACGGCTCGAATGCGCCGGAAAAGGAAGAGGATTTCTATAAGGATGATCCCGCCCCGCTCTTCCGCAGGGATTTCCAATTGCGTAAACCGGTACGCGAAGCCCGTTTATATATAGCCGGTATCGGATATTACGAGGCCAGTGTGAACGGAAAACGTGTCGGTGACCATGTTCTCGATCCGGGTTGGACCAATTACGGGAAACAAATATTATATAGTACATATGATATTACCCCGTTGATCGCCTCCGGAAAGAATACAGTCGGCGTTATGTTGGGAAACGGATTCTATAACCCACTGCCTATCCGCATTTTTCAGCCGTTAAGAGAATACCTGACTATTGGCCGGCCTTGTGTGAAGGCGCAGCTTCGTGTTCTATATACGGATGGTTCGGTAGAGACTGTCTGTACCGATGAAAGCTGGAAGACGGCTACCGGTCCGGTTATGCGCAATAATGTTTATTTGGGGGAACATTACGATGCCCGTAGCGAGATTCCCGGTTGGGATACCGGAACATTCGACGACAGCCGCTGGAAACAGGTTGTACTGGTACCGAAAATACCGGCCGGGCAACTGAGTGCCCAGATGCAGCCGCCTGTCCGGGTTCTTGAAGTCATTAAACCGGTCAGGATGACGGAGTGTCGTCCGGGAGAGTTTATATTCGATATGGGACAGAACTTTGCCGGTGTAGCACGTATCAAAGTAAGAGGTCCGAAAGGAACAACCGTGAAAATCCGTTACGGGGAAGATGTCTATTCGGATGGTAGCCTGAATGTCATGACCTCGGTTGCCGGGCAACAGAAGAAAGTCTGGAATGCCGACTGGAGCATGCCCGGACAGCCTCAGACGGCCTGGCAGGAAGATGTCTATACTTTGAAAGGCGAAGGCGAGGAAATATGGTCGCCCCGCTTTACATTCCACGGTTTCCGGTATATTGAAGTAACCGGGTGGCCCGGCCGGCCGTCTCTGGCAGATATTGAAGGAGTTCGTTTGAGTGCGGATTTGCAGAAGGCAGGGCGTTTCGAATGTTCCAATCCGATGTTGAACCGTTTGGACAAAGTGCTCGATTATACATTTCACAGTAATCTGTTCAGTGTGCAGTCCGATTGTCCGGCACGTGAAAAGTTTGGTTATGGCGGTGATATCGTCGGTACTGCCAGGACATTCTGCTGGTTCTATGATATGGAGAATTTCTATCGGAAAGCCATTCAGGATTTTGCGAACGATCAGCGTCCCGAAGGCGGAATGACGGAAACAGCTCCTTATAACGGGATTGCTGCTGAGGGATTGGGTGACGATTCCGGTCCGGTCGGTTGGCAATTGGCTTTTGCTTTCATGCAGAAGCAGTTATACGAATATTACGGTGACCTGCGAACTATTAGGGCCTTTTACCCGGCTTTACGTAAACAGGTGGAGTTTCTCCGTTCGAAAGCGGAAGGGAACAGGATAGGGATGTGTATCAATGACCATGAAAGTCTGGAGGAACGTATTCCGGCCCTGTTCGCAACGGCCCATTATTATCATCATGTGATTTTACTGGCAGAGTTTGCCTCCCTGACGAAACAGACAAAAGATGTACGGATATATACTCAACTGGCTTCAGAGATAAAAGAGGCTTTCATAAAAGAGTTCCTAAAAGCCGGAACCGGGAAAGTAGGTAATTGTACCCAGGCAGCACAGGCTTTCGCCTTGTTCTATGACCTGATTCCGGAAAATGAAAGGGCGGCAGCTTTCGATGTCCTGTTGCAGGCAATTGATAAGTGGGACGGGCATGTCGCTTCGGGCATCTTCGGAGTTCCCGCTGTCCTTGAAGTCCTGCGTCTGAACAACCGGAATGATATAGCCTATGAAATGGTAACCAAGAAAGACTTTCCGGGTTGGGGCCATATGTTGGAATCCGGTGCAACTACATTGTGGGAAACCTGGAGGTATTCGGATAATGTCTTTTCACAAAACCATCCGATGTTCGGTAGTGTGGGCGAGTGGATGTACCAGTCTTTAGGCGGAATCACCCCGGCGGCCCCCGGTTTCAGTAAAATCATCATCAAGCCGCAGCCGGCTGGCGATCTGAACTGGGTGAATTGCAGCTATGAATCTGTAAACGGGACAATCGTAAGTAACTGGAAGAAGGAGGGAGATACCTTTGAACTTCGGGTAAAAATTCCGGCCAATACAACAGCGCAGATATGCCTTCCCTCGTCGACCGGTTCAAAGATAATGGAAAGCGGTTGTTCGTTGAATGTTATACAGGATATAAAAAATCTCGGCTATGTCGATGGCTTTACCTGTTTAGAGGTCGGATCGGGTGATTATACATTTGTAGTAGGGGATAAGTGATAGTACAGAATTTGTCAAATTTGAATGTAGCGTCGTTGGTAAGGGCGGTTCGCGAACCGCCCTTACAGGCTGAAGGCACCGTCACTAATTGGTTCATCTTATAATTAGCAGATAGCTCAATTATTTCTATATTCACTTATTTCCTCGGCATCCTCTCATCCCTCATCGCTGCATTATAGGCAAACCAGGCTACGATCACCGCATTATGACGTATATCGTCCAACACCAGACGGTCGGAGAAATCCTGTGTGCGGTGGGAATGGCGTCCCCATTCCATAGGGTCCTGGATGAATTGGAAAGCAGGGATTCCGGCATTGTCGAAAGGCACATGGTCGGTGCTTCCCACGCTCCGGTTTGAGACGGTGGTGAAACCTGTATCCAGGAAAGGTTGCATCCAGTCGATAAAGATCGGGTGAGCCATCAGGTTGTCCTGGGTGAATATCCCGCGAAACTTACCGGGACCGTAATCTGAATTGAAGTAGACCGATATTTTGTCATATTCTTTCTTTTTCTCCAATGTTTTCGGGTCTTGTACGAATTGCTCCACATATCCGGTAGAACCGTGCAATCCGACTTCTTCGCCACCCCAGAAAACAACCCGGATGGTCCGGCGGGGCTGGACACCGATTGTTTTGAGGATACGCATGGCTTCAAGCATGGCGATAAAGCCCGCACCATTATCGCCGGCTCCCGGGCTCATGTGGAAGCAGTCGAGGTGGCCTCCGATAATGACCAACTGGTCTTTCAGTTTGGGGTCGGTACCGGGTAGTTCGGCTATGACGTTATATATTTTGCGGTCGGATTCGAATTTGACGGCAATGTCGACTTCCATTTCCACCTTTTCGCCGTTTTTGATCAGGCGTTCCATCAGGCCGTGGTTCTCGCAGGAGATATTCAGTTCGCAGGGGACGGGACCGACTTCTTCCAGTTTGTGGAAATTCAGTCCCGGTACGCTGTAACTACCCGATTCATGAATGATAACAGCCGGTTCTTCCTGATGGACGAAACTGAGTATTTCTGCATAAGACAGTTCGCTGCCTTCGATGGCTGGGGCAGGACGTCGCCGGCGTGGTTGTACCTGGGTGATCGGATACTCGGCGGTTTGTTTCAGGGATTCTTCGGTGTGGCGGCGTGCCATCGGTTCGAAGCTGATTTGGTATTCCGTGACGGAAGGCATCAATACGATTTTGCCTTTTAGTGTTCCTTTCAAAGCCTGCAACTCCTGTCGGTCTTTGGCTGTGATCAGCGTCACTTCGCCTTTGGCAGGGCCATTGGTGCCGTTGGTCCAGGCAACGGGGGCGGGGAAGATCGGGATATAGTAGGGGACGGTCATGGCGGCATAAGCCTTTAGTATGTCCCAGCCACCCCGGGGCCAGTCGCGGGCAAATTCAATGCGGGGGTTGGATAACCCGTATTCCTCCATCATTTCTTTTGCCACTTTATAGCCTCTTTCCATTCCGTCGGAACCGGTCAGGCGTGGACCGGCATAGTCCAGCAAACGGTAGGAAAGCCGCTCTATATCGGAGTTCAACCGTTCTTCCTGTTTGATCTTTTGGGCGATGGACAGGTCGATTTTTTCATTCTGAGCCATAACGGATGACGCCCCGATCATCAAAACAATCAATAAGCTTCTCATTTCTATCTCTTTAAAGTTTCACATAAGTATTATCTGCCGATAAGCTCTTCAAAGATAGTAAATCTGTGTTTCAGGGAAGCTGATTGCCTGAGAATGTGCAAAATTATTTGTTCAGCGCCTTTATCAGGTCTGAGCCGGCGCGGAACTTGACGGAGGTACGCGGCTTGATCATCACAGGCTCTCCGGTCTGTGGATTCCGGGCGGGGCGTTCGGTCTGCTCCCAGGGCAGGAAGGTGCCGAATCCCTGGAATACGACCGTATCTCCCTCTTGCAGGGCTTCGGTGGTATTGTTGATGAAGGAGTTGAGTACCGCCTTTATCGCTGCTCTCGTCATGCCGGTGTCTACGGCTATTTGTCCGATCAATTTACTTTTATTCATATACTACAGGTTTAAATCGTTTTTAAAACAAGTGTTCGGGATACTTGGCCGGAGACGTAGTTCTGCGGTAGAAGCAGGGTATAACTTTTCAGCATAATATCCTTTAAATCGGTATAAATACTCCGTTTTCGGGAGTATGGTTTACTTCTTTTTGTTCTCTGATATTAGTTAATATAAATTGTTCACTCTCTGTTCTTCACCCTCAATCAGTGGATTAACTACCGTATTACCGGAAATACAGCGTATTCGATAATTTGTAGGAGGCCATTTCCTCTGATTTAATGGAGTTCGTTAAGAACTCAGGAAAATGAATGTTGCTATAGAAATAATGGAGTTATCCATGAAACAGAAAGATTTAATTGTTGCAGGTTAATTTGCCGTCTGCTTTAGCTGACGGTTTACAAGGCATTTCTCTCTTTTGGCTTTAGCCACATTTCTCTTAAATAGAAAGATATAAAATGAGACTAAAGTCCAAAGATATACATCCTTTACTAATCCGTCAGCTAAAGCAGACGGCAAATAAACCTGTAACAGCCAAGCCACTTGATTAAAAACTGCTTATTTCCGGCCAGATTTCCCTCTGTTTCCTCCCCAGCCAATTCTCTTGTGGTACTTTTACGGAACCCGGCTTTATCGCATTATCCTTGGTGAAAGAGGAGAAAAAGAGGACAAAAGATGAATTTTATCGCATGTTTGATTGCGTATCCTTTGTATTTATTATCTTTGCCTCCATTAATAACAAAGTTCTTAACGAACTCTGTCCATTTTCCCTTCACAACTCCATTATCGGACATACTGTTCATTATCGGACACTATTCTTTTGTGTTATACTCAGAAAATCAATGATATATGTTTTTGGCATAGCTTTTGCCTGTAGCATGGCAAAACATATATTACGATGAAAAAGATCTATATAGCCATTACTTATTTATTGCTGACATGCTTTGGTTTACAGGCCGAAGAACAAGATAATGTAGTCCGTCTGACCTTGAAAGATGCCATTACGCTGGCACAACACCAGTCGGTCGATGCGGCTGTGGCCCTGAACGAATTAAAGACGTCTTACTGGGAATACCGTACCCATGTCGCCGACCAGTTGCCGGAGGTTAATTTTAAAGGAACGCTCCCCAGCTACAGCAAGCAATATTCGCGTTACCAGCAATCGGACGGAACCTATGCTTTTGTGCAGGACAATAACCTGTCGATGGACGGAGCGATCTCTATCGACCAGAATATCGCTCTGACAGGTGGTAAGATCTCGTTGAACTCTTCTCTTAATTTCTCCCGCCAGTTGGGACATGGCGCCTTCAATGAATATATGAGTGTCCCGGTCGGCCTGACCCTGACGCAACCTATCTTCGGCGTGAACGACCAGAAATGGAACCGCCGGATCGAACCAGTCCGCTATCAGGAAGCAAAAGCCGCTTATATTGAAAGCGTAGAGGGGGTAACCATCTCAACGATCGCTTACTTCTTCAATCTTCTGCTGGCGAAAGAAAACCTGGCAACGTCTGTGCAGAATCTGGATAACGCAAATAAACTGTATGATATCGCTATCGCGAAACGCAAGATCGGTCATATCTCTGAAAGTGAACTGATGCAATTGAAATTATCCGCTTTACAGGCGAAAGGTAAGTTGACGGAAGCGCAGTCGAACCTGAACGCCAAAATGTTCCAGCTACGTTCTTTCCTGGGATTGAGCGAAGATGATGTGATAGAACCGGTCATCCCCGAATCTGTCCCCGACATGCGGTTGGTCTATCAGGAAGTACTGGGGAAAGCCCAGGAAAACAACTCGTTTGCGAAACGCATACTGCGCGAACAACTCGAGGCCGATTATGCAGTAGCGACGGCCAAAGGGAAACGCCGCGATATCAACCTGTTTGCTTCCGTGGGATATACGGGAAAAGACCGTGATTTCAGTGGTGCTTACAATCCGCTGAAAGATAACCAGGTGGTGGAAGTCGGTTTCAGCATCCCTTTGCTGGACTGGGGAAAACGGAAGGGAAAGGTTAAGGTCGCCGAATCCAACCGCGAAGTGGTACTCTCTAAAAACCGTCAGGACCAGATGACTTTCAACCAGAATATCTTCTTGCTGGTGGAGAACTTCAACAACCAGGCTGCCCAGTTGGAAATCGCGGAAGAAGCCGATGAGATCGCCCAGAAACGCTATCAGACATCTATCGAAACATTTATGATCGGCAAGATCAATATTCTCGACCTGAATGATGCCCAGCAATCGAAAGATGATGCCAAACAGAAGCATATACAGGAATTGTACGGTTTCTGGAGTTATTTCTATAATGTCCGCAGCGTGACGCTTTACGATTTTCTGAACGACCGTAATCTGGATGCCGATTTTGAGGAAATTGTCAGAAAGTAGGTAACTTATTCGTATCTTTACAAACCCAATTAAAGAAACCTATATGATATTAATTATTGATGATGACGCAGCTGTCCGTTCTTCGCTTACTTTTTTGTTGAAGCGGGCAGGCTTTGAACCGGAAGCTGTTCCGGGGCCTGAAGAAGCGTTGGGTATTGTGCGCCGGGAAGCGCCCCAACTGATTCTGATGGATATGAACTTTACCTTGACTACGACGGGAGAAGAAGGGATACAGCTATTAAAACAAGTAAAGATATTTCAGCCGGATGTCCCGGTGATCTTAATGACCGCCTGGGGTTCCATTTCGCTGGCTGTGCAGGGTATGCAGGCCGGCGCTTTCGATTTTGTGACCAAACCCTGGAACAACCTGGTGTTGCTGAAGTCGATCCGTACGGCTCTGGAACTGAATGAGCAGAAGAAGATGCAGAAATCTCCGTTGAACCGGAACGATGCGGACAGTAAATTCCATTTTGAGAAGATTGTCGGACAGAGTGATGCGCTGATGGATGTGCTGGGAACCGTTTCCCGCATAGCACCGACTAATGCTTCGGTGCTGATTACCGGTGAAAGCGGGACAGGCAAGGAACTGATTGCGGAAGCGATCCATGCCAATAGCCCCCGTATGAAAGAGGCTTTCGTCAAGGTCAACCTGGGAGGATTGTCACAGAGCCTTTTTGAGAGCGAGATGTTCGGTCATAAGAAAGGTGCATTTACGGATGCCTATATAGACCGTACCGGACGTTTCGAAATGGCAAACAAAGGGACCATCTTCCTGGATGAGATAGGTGACCTGGAGTTATCCTGCCAGGTAAAACTATTGCGTGTATTGCAGGACCAGACATTTGAAGTGCTGGGTGACAGCCGTCCCCGGAAAGTGGATATCCGGGTGGTGAGTGCTACCAACTGCAACCTTCCGGAAATGGTTGCCGCACGTACGTTTCGCGAAGACCTGTTCTACCGTATCAATTTGATCACGATCCATCTGCCCGCTCTTCGCGAGCGGAAAGACGATATTCCTCTGTTGGTCCGTTATTTTGCTGATAAGCAGTCGGAAATCAACGGTTTGCCTAAAGTCACTTTCTCTTCGGATGCTGTAAGTTACCTGCAACGTCTTCCGTATCCCGGAAATATCCGTGAATTGAAAAACCTGGTGGAAAGAACGATGCTGGTATCCGGTAAGTCGTTGTTGGATGTGTCCGATTTTGAAGGACAATGCCTGAATCTGGGGAACAAACAGGTCGTGAGAAAAGGCGGAGCCGTCAGTTTTGAGGGTATGACGCTGGACGAGATTGAAAGACAGACCATCCTTCAGGCTTTGGATACACATGAGGGAAATCTCTCGCATGTCGCATCCGCTTTAGGAATCAGCCGGGCAGCCTTATACCGCCGGTTGGAGAAATACGGAATACCTACCGATAAATAAATGATATTCGAATGAGGATAAAAGGATTGTTCTGGATCTTGACCGGGTTGCTGCTGACTATTCTGGCAGTTATCACTTACCATGTCTTCTATAATTATTCTTCCTTCATGTTCTTTATTGTGGAAGGTGTTGTCCTGGTCACTATCTTGTACCTTTTCCTTTTTTACCGGCGTATCATCAAGCCGTTGGATATTATCGGCAATGGTATGGAGTTGCTGAAAGAGCAGGACTTCAGTTCCCGCCTGAGCCGTGTCGGGCAGAAGGAGGCCGACCGTATCGTGGACATCTTCAATAAGATGATGGAACAGTTGAAAAACGAACGTCTGCATCTGAGGGAACAGAATCATTTCCTGGATTTGCTGATCAATGCTTCTCCTATGGGAGTGATTATGCTGAATCTGGATAACGAGATCATATCGTTGAATCCCGCTGCCCGCAAGATGTTCGGACAACCTTTGTCGGTCGATTTCGCCGGAAAATCCTTTACAGAGATAGATTCCCCGTTGGCAGTGGAGTTGGCGCGTATTCCTTTGTATGAATCGCAGACTGTTCGCCTGAATGATGCCAATATATATAAATGTACGCATTCTTCTTTTGTCGACCGGGGATTCCATCACTCGTTCTATCTGGTGGAAATACTGACGCAGGAAGTCTTTAAGGCAGAAAAGAAAGCCTATGAAAAGGTGATCCGCATGATTGCCCATGAGGTGAATAATACAACTGCCGGTATTACATCTACATTGGATACGCTGGAATCCACTTTCAGCGAGATGGAAAATACGGAAGATATATGCGACGTGTTGCGTGTTTCCATCGAACGCTGTTACAGCATGAGTCATTTCATTACAAACTTTGCCGATGTGGTGCGCATCCCTGAACCGCAAATGCGTAACTATGAATTAAATACGGTGGTGACTTCCTGCAAGCGGTTTATGGAGACAGTCTGCCAGAACCGCAACATCCAAATCATTATGGAGCTGGATGAAGTGTCTCCTGTCGTGCGGCTGGATAGTTCGCTTTTTGAACAGGTGCTAGTCAATATTATAAAGAATGCCGCCGAGTCGATCGGGCGCGACGGCAAGATTTACATACGTACTTCACGTAACCCTGTCTGCCTGGAAATAGCAGATACCGGCAAAGGAATAGACAAAGAAACTGAAAAGAAATTGTTCAGTCCTTTCTTCTCCACCAAACCGAACGGGCAGGGGATCGGCCTGATCTTTATACGCGAAGTATTGCAGAAACAGAACTGCTCTTTTTCCCTGCGTACTTATACGGACGGTTTGACAAGGTTCCGTATATTGTTTGAATAAGTCTGAAATACAGTAGGCTATAGTTGTTCTCATTTTGTTATATTGTGTAACAAAATGAAACCAGTATGTATAACGTATCAGTAAAAGTAAAAAGGCGTAAGTCGATAGAGGCGGGGAAGCAGATGCCGCTCTATGTGCAGATAATCTATCGTCGTGAGGTCCGGAAGATGGCTTTGCCGTACCAGTTATCCGAAGAAGAGTGGGACGGGGCCAGGGAGGAAATCAATATCCCGGGTGAAAGCACTTCCGAACGGTCAAAAGAATTGTATGCCATCCGTGAGCAGTTTTCCCGCGATTGCCGGACAGTCCGGTCTGTGATCTATTTGAAGGAGAAAAAGAGTTCCTTTACTCCGGATGAAATAGTGGAGGCGTGTAAGGAACGTTTTGCGGTGGCCAACCTGACAAAGTATGTGGAGAAACAGATCTGTGTGCTGCAAGGGGAGGGCAAGGATGAAACGGCCCGGCATTACCAGAGTACCTTGAATGCCTTTATGCTTTTCCGGGGTGGCTGCGAACTCAGGTTGGACGAGATCGACGCGCCGCTTCTGAAAGAGTTTGAGACCTACCTGTTCAACTCCGGAGTTTGTGCCAATACCGTTTCTTTCTATCTCCGCGTGCTCCGGGCTATCCGTAACCGGGCGGTAAGGGATAACCTGGTCGAACCCAGCCCGCTGCTTTTCAGCAATGTCCATACCAGTATCGAAAAGACCCGCAAACGTGCGGTGCAGGAAAATGTGATCCTGGGTCTTGTCGCTTTGCAACTCCTGTCGCCTGCGTTGCAGCTGGCACGCGACCTGTTCCTGTTTTCCTATTATGCCCGTGGAATGGCCTTTGTGGATCTGGCCCATCTGACGCAAAAGAATATCGTGGGGGATAAGATCGTCTATATCCGGCGCAAGACCGGGCAGGAGTTGCAGATACGCCTGCTGCCTGAAATGAGGAAACTGATTGCCCGTTACCAATATGCATCCGGCCCTTTCCTGTTTCCTGTCCTTACGGGTTCCCGCCCGGACTATATCGGCTATCAGAGTGCGCTGCGTGTTCAGAACAAGCGTTTGAAGAAGCTGGGGAAGATGGTCGGAGCCGACCTTTCGACCTATATCGCCCGTCATACCTGGGCCAGCGTTGCCGCACAGAAAGGGATACCGGAAGAACTCATCTCACAGGGCATGGGACATGAGTCTGTTAAAACGACCCGTATCTATATGGCGTTCCTTGATACCTCGCGGGTGGACCGTGCCAATGAAATCGTGATACATAAGAAGAATTGTAAATCAAAGCCTGTTTATAAAGTGGTATTGTGAGGTGTGTTCTGTCTCTTAGGAAGAGACGGTCCGTCGGTGACAGTCAGTGTTAAAACTTGGCAAATGTACTAACTCTTTTTTATACTTGCACCATTTAGTACGGTGTTTTTCCACATGACTAGCCTTAATATTCATGTATTTACTGAATATTGTTACATCTTTTAAGAAAGAAGGCCTGTTGTTCATGCCTCTCTCGGGTCTCTTTATGTCTGTCTTTCTGCTTCTGTTTCTGTCTGTTACCTATTGATTATCTGTTGTTTACGTTTTGTTTTCCTGCTGTTTCTCTCTTTCCCGGCAAGGATGCTAAATGATATAACTTGAAAAACAAGCACTTTTCAACTGTTCCCGTATCATATCATCCTTTTTTGTTTTCCGGATGTTGCCCCGGAGTGTTCTTTCCTTGCAGGATGGTATCATAAAAGCAGCTGAAATCCCTGATTCTTGTGCCTTTTGTTTATCCCCGTTCCGTCTCTTCCTAAGAGACAGAACCCCACTGATAGTTACCAAATCTAGTATTAATATAATGTATAGGGTTCTTTACTTATCGCTGCTGTATATCGGTTGTTTGTTGCTGACAACAAATATGTATGGACAACAAACCGCACTGAAAACGAATCTCCTGTTCTGGGCGACCACGACCCCGAATGCCGGAGTGGAGTTCGGGATGGGACGTCAATTCACCATGGATATCTGGGGTGCCTATAACGCCTGGAAGTTTCCGGATGATATGCGTCTAAACCTGTACCTGATACAGCCGGAAGTCCGCTTCTGGCCGTGCCGCAAGTTTGAAGGGCATTTCTTCGGGGTGCACGGTCATTACGGGTATTTCAATATCGGCATGATCCCGTTTATCTCCGGTCTGAAAGACCATGTGTTGAGAGGCGACCTTTACGGCGGCGGCGTAACCTATGGCTACCACTGGGCGGTCGGCAGCCGCTGGGGATTGGAGGCGATGATCGGCGGCGGTTATGTTTCGATGAAATACACCAAATATAAATGCGCCGAATGCGCGGAGGCATCCGGCTCTTACAGCCGTAGCTATTTCGGTCCGACGCGTATCGGTTTTTCAGTCATCTATTTTCTACGCTAAAACAACTTGTCCGATGAAACATACCTTCTTCTATAATATATATGTATGGGCCGTTTGCCTGGTTCTTTTTGCGTTGCCTGCCGGCGCGCAGCATATCCGTGTCGTGCCGCAGCAGGTCTCTGTGCGTAACGACAGCCTGCAACTGCTGCTTGATATGGACCTGGAGGCGGTGAATGTGTCCGCAAGCACAGCCGTTATTTTTACCCCTCAATTGCTGGGACCGTCCAAACAACTTCTTTCTTTGCCCCCTGTCATTATCAGCGGAGGTATCCGTGAGCGTCAGGACCGCCGCGAACGGTACCTGTCTGCCGGCAAAGAATCTTCCGCCCCTTATCTCCGCATCCGCGATACCCGGCATACGGGATCAAAGAAAATAACTTACCGGATGTCCGTCCCTTACACCTCGTGGATACAGCAGGCTTCTTTATTACTCTGCCAGGAGGTGAAAGACTGCTGTGACCTCCAACTGCTGGGAGTCGATACGCTGGTACGGCATATAGCACTGAAAGACTATCCGGAGCACAATCCCGTTCCCGTGCCTGACACGGGATCGCAGAAGAAGCACCCTCTTTCCCGTGCGAATATGACAAAAAATACGAAGGATCGGGCCGTTGCCCCTGCGATCCCGCATCGGGTGAGGGAACGGGCCGTCGATGTGACCGCTTACGAGTCGATGGTATCCTATCTGCGTCCTGAAACCGGGAGGTCGGGCAAACGCCATACCGAGAGTGCCGTGCTCTATTTTGATTACCCGATCGGCAAGGACGATATTTATCCTGATTATAAAAACAACCGTGAAGAGATCGATAAGATCAACCGTATCATGGTGCCCTTGCAGGATAAGCGCTTTACCTCGGTGGAGCGTATCCGTATCTGCGGCTATTCTTCCCCCGACGGTCCTTACGGCGACAATGAACGGCTGGCAAAAGCGCGTTCAGGGCTTTTTGCCTATTACCTGCGGAATGCATACGGCATTCCCCGCGACCTGGTGGAAGTCTCTTCGGTGGCAGAGGACTGGGAAGGACTGTCCGATCTTATGAGGCGGGAAAAAACTTCGTGGCAGGATGCCGTACTCCGGGTGATCCGCCGTTACGGTATCTTCAACGGGCGTGAAAAGCAATTGATGGATTTAGAGGGCGGGACGCCCTACAGGGAGATGATGCGCCATTACTTTCCGAAGCTGCGGCGCATAGAGGTTGTCGTGCAATACGATGTCCGCAAAGTGGAGGGCGACGAAGCGGCAGAACTGATCTATACGCATCCTGACCTGCTGAGCCTGGAGGAGATATATGCCGTGGCACGCTATTACCGTCCCGGGACGGATCAATACCGTGAAG
>NZ_JAMOKS010000038.1:0-59759 GCF_023656785.1 Parabacteroides caecihominis | reverse complement strand
GAGTTAACCTGTTTCATAAATAAGCAAGAAATAAGTCAACCGTTATTATTATTAAGTTTAAACCGAGTCAACCTTTTATATATATAAGACTGAAAGTAGTCAACTAAAAACGTTAACATACAGTTTCCTCGTAGTTCTGCTATTAGGAAACTGGCGTTTCCTATGGGAGAAACTCTGATTTCCTCCGTAAGAAACTCTAGTTCCCTGCGGAGGAAACTGTCGTTTCTTAGGCAGGAAATTAGAGTTTCCAAATAAAGGAATTGTTAGGAAATTACAGTTTCCTAAAAGTTAAACTACGAGGAAACTGTAATTGGTTGATTGTTATCTTGTTTTGTTTCTTTCGAGTTCGTTGAGATTCTCCATCTTCTTCCGTTGAAGGAATTCGTAAATGCCTTCAAGATGTTCAGTGACCCGCTGGTTGCCGAATTCGTAGACTTTCGTCACCAGGCCGTCCAGGAAATCACGGTCGTGAGACACCACAATCAGCGTACCGTCAAAGTCAAGCAACGCCTGTTTCAGGATATCTTTCGTTTTCATGTCCAAATGGTTGGTCGGCTCGTCGAGAATCAGCAGGTTGACCGGTTCGAGCAGCAGTTTGATCATCGCCAGGCGCGTGCGCTCTCCACCCGACAAAACCTTCACCTTCTTGGCTGAATTTTCTCCGCCGAACATGAACGCGCCGAGCAAATCCTTGATTTTGTTACGGATATCACCTTGGGCCACATCGTCTATCGTTTGAAAGACAGTCAGGTTCTCATCCAACATCGAAGCCTGATTCTGAGCGAAATAACCGATCATCACGTTATGTCCGATGGTCAGCGTGCCGTCGTGTTCGATCTCTTTCATGATACATTTCACCAGCGTGGACTTTCCTTCGCCGTTCTTTCCTACGAAAGCGATTTTGTCGCCCCGTTCGATCATCAGGTTGGCATTGCGGAAGACCGTATGGTTGCCGTATGTTTTTGCCACGTTTTCGATAATCACCGGATACGTACCGGAGCGGGGAGAGGGCGGGAACTTCAGGCGGAGTGCCGATGTGTCTTCCTCATCCACTTCAAGTATCTCAAGTTTTTCAAGCATTTTGACACGGCTTTGTACCTGTAGCGTTTTGGAGTATGTCCCTTTGAAACGTTCGATAAACTCCCGGGTTTCGGCAATCATTTTCTGTTGTTCGTCGAATGCCTTTTGTTGTTGTACGCGGCGTTCCTGGCGGAGTTGCAGATAACTGCTGTAATTCACCTTGTAGTCGTAGATGCGCCCCATGGTGACTTCGATTGTGCGGGTGGTGATATGGTCGACAAACGCCCGGTCGTGGCTGATGACAACCACCGCCTGCCCGTTATCGATCAGGAAATCTTCCAGCCACTGGATTGATTCGATGTCCAGATGGTTCGTAGGCTCGTCGAGCAGTAACACGTCCGGTTTCTTCAAGAGCAACTTCGCCAGCTCGATGCGCATGCGCCAGCCACCGCTGAACTCGCTGGTCTGCCGGTTGAAATCTTCGCGCTTGAAACCCAGTCCGAGCAATGTCTTCTCGATATCGGCGTCATAATTGATCTCCTCGATGGAATAAAATTTCTCGCTGAGTGTGGAGACGCGCTCGATCAGCTCCATATAACTGTCCGAATCATAGTCGGTACGTGTTTCCAACTCCTTGTTGATCGTTTCGATCTCGGCTTCCATCTCATGCAGGTGGGCGAAAGCCTGTGCCGTTTCTTCAAAGACGGTGCGCCCGTCTTCCGTCATCAGATGCTGCGGCAGATAGGCAATGACCGTATCTTTGGGTGCCGAAACCTTTCCGCGTGTCGGTTCGCGTACCCCGGCAAGTATTTTGAGCAAAGTCGATTTGCCCGCACCGTTTTTCCCCATCAGGGCAATCCGGTCTTTCTCGTTTATAACGAAAGATATATCAGAAAAGAGGGCACTTCCGCCAAACTCCACTGTCAGTCCATCAATAGAAATCATACGTACATTATATATATGTGTAAAAAGAAGGCGCAAAGGTAGGAAAAATGTTTGGAATATTTGTTTTATGTTTTGAAACAACTTATCTTTGCACCCGCTAATACAAACAGCTTAAATTAATTATTCAAACATGGCAACAAAAATTAGATTGCAAAGACACGGTCGTAAAAGCTACGCTTTTTATCAGATCGTAGTTGCAGACAGCAGGGCTCCACGTGATGGAAAGTTTATTGAAAGGATAGGTTCTTATAATCCGAACACTAATCCTGCTACAGTAGATTTGAACTTCGAAAGAGCTTTGTATTGGTTACAGGTAGGTGCACAGCCTACAGACACAACTCGCAACATTCTGTCACGCGAAGGTGTATGCATGAAAAAGCATTTACTGGAAGGTGTTAAGAAAGGTGCATTCGACGAAGCTACAGCGGAATCAAAATTCCAGGCTTGGTTGAAAAACAAACAAGCATCTGTTGAAGCAGTAAAATCGAAAGACAGCGAAGCAGCTAAGGCTGCAGAAAAAGCTCGTCTGGAAGCTGAAAAAGAAGCTAACAAGGCAAAAGCAGAAGAAGTAGCTAAAAAGAAAGCTGAATTAGCAGCAGCCGCTGCAGCAAAGGCAGCTGAAGAAGCAGCAGCAAACGCTCCTGTAGAAGAAGCTCCAGCAGCAGAAAGCGCTGAGTAATTCGCTTAATGCCAAATAAAAAGAGGACATTTCCTGTGTGGAGTGTCCTCTTTTTTATTGTGTGTCCCCTTATTTCTTTCCCAGCAGGAAACCGTTGATTTGTTCAACGAACTGTTCCTTTGAAAGTGCTCCTTGTGCCAGTTGCGGTTTTCCTTTAGCAGGAATAAACAGCAGGGTAGGGATGCTCTGTATGCCGAAAGCGGCAGCCAGTTCCTTTTCGTTATCGACATTGATCTTATAAATGATGATGTCGTTTTTGTATTCTCCGGCCAATTCTTTTAATATAGGAGAAACCTTCTTGCAAGGTCCGCACCAGTCAGCATAGAAGTCGACGATGCAAGGCTTGGTGCCTTCATAAACCCATTCTGTTTGGTTTTTCTCGTAATTATATACTTTGGTCAGAAAGTCAGCTTTGTTAAGTACTACAACTTCGCCCTGGGCAGCTACGTTTCCTGTTTCGTTTTTATCCGATTTGGCAGACATGGAGCAACTAACCAGCAGCAACACCACCGAAATCAGGAATAAATCTTTCAACTTTCTCATATAAAACTTATTACTTCATTGATAATTATAGAATACAAAAATAGTAATAAAACGGATATGACTCCCCATCCTGAGTGGTTAAAAGAAAAATAATAGCTTAAAAAGAAAAAAATACTTTGTAAAATTAGGAGATATAAAAAATATCACTACCTTTGCACCGCAATCGAGAGAAAACGATAGCAAAACATACTGGAGAGATGGCAGAGTGGTCGATTGCGGCGGTCTTGAAAACCGTTGAACTGAAAGGTTCCTGGGGTTCGAATCCCTATCTCTCCGCTGAGTATAAGAAGTCCTTGTAAACTTAGGTTTATGAGGATTTTTTATTTATTAATACATTGATAATATGAAACAGTTTGATTTTGAAGCAATATTCAATTATTATTCTGATGATCCTTATATCTTTACACCTTCCGTTTTAGAAGATTTCAAAAATGGGGATATTGAATTATCTGATAATTATAATATATATTTTATAACCTGGACTAACAGAGCATGGTTTCTTGTAGATAGTTTGACCTTTGATAATAAAAGGAATATTGTTCAAATATGTATTGTTATTATGAATCAATATGACAGGAATATTATGTGTGTTCAATTTGAAGTACCAAACGAGGTGAAATCAATAGAAGTTTCAGACTTTCCCCATAAATATCTGATATTTAAAAACTCGGAAAATGAAGAAATACAGACATTCCATAGACATGAGTTTTTGCTTAAACATACTTCTATATTATTTGAAGTCCTTTATATCGGTCGTTCATATGGTGTGAAGAAAAAATTGAATATTGTGGATAGATTGTATAATCAAAATCATAAAGCCTTGAAATCTATATTGATGAATATCACAGAGTTGAACCCAGATAAAGAGGCGCTTATTATGGCTTTTAATTTTAGACATAAACAAAAGATATTTAGTACTGGTTTTGAATACTTTGAGTCTACGTATGAAAGAGAAAAAAAGAGAATAAATACATTTAATGAAATGCATATTCCAAGGAAAATAGAGGTAGATGTTATAGAAGAAATTTTAATTAATTATTTTAGACCAAAATATAACAATTATTTGAAGCATAGTATAGATACTTTGAATACGAAAGCTGCTCGTTTTTTTATGGGTGTAGATATTTCTGGACTTGTTGTAGAGTTTGCTACCAAGGAGACAGGTGTACACCTATATACAGACATCGTTCCACCGAAAAGAATTCACCTAATAAATATTCCAATGCTCAAAGATGCAAGCAGGGTAGTCTCTTTTAATGAATCAGATATCGAGTTTTCACGCAAAAAGAATATCGATTTTTATTTGGATATGTGAGACTTATTGTCTTGTAATATATAACTTATTATTGTTTTGACTAGTTCCTTGTTGACTTCAAATTGCATATAAGTTTCTGTATTTATAAAAGTAAATTATAAGTTGTTGAGTTTATATTTATATGTGTAGTTCAATGTTTTATAATTTGCTACAGCGATATACAGTGATTGTGTTAATCGGCATCCTATTGAGTTTCGGTATTGCACGTCTGATAGGTTATACCGAAGGTCTCCCAGCGAAGCAGCTGTTACTCGAATTGGAGTTTCCCGCCGATTTGTTCGGGTAACTCATCCGTTGGCAGACGGGCGATTAAATCCCGACAATCTTCTCGAACCGTTTCTCCATACATACGCTGACGTCAGTCGTAACGAACTTCCCGTTGTAGAAAAGGGTGAATATGGTAGCTGGGGTAGGAGCGTCTTGTGCCTGTTCCATCGTCTCCAGTTTGATGATTTTAAGCGGTATACCTTTCCTTTCGGCCACCTCTGCCAGTGTACCGCGCACATGAAATTCCGTGAATGGGCAACGGTTGGTGTAATAGACGACCACGCCGTTCTTTTCCTCACATTCTCCGCTTCGCACGCTTGTTTTGAACGACGGGTCAGGGGCTTCGGAGTCGATTTTCAAAGCCAGCAGGCTGAAACCGTCGGACAGTTTTTCGACCGTTTGGAAACCCTGGTGCAAAAGCCATTTGGTGTCGCTCATAAAATGGAACTTGGATGTACCCGCTACGGTGACCAGCCCCGCTTTTCCCTGTGCCCTGGCATCGTCGATGGCGGATTGCAGCAGGGCCTTTCCATGTCCGCATCCTTTATATTGCCCTGAAACCCAGAAACAGTTTATCATCAGATAAGCGGGGGCATCAACGGGAACCCATGCCTTTTCGGCGGGAACATATTCGATAAATACTTTGGCGCGTTCGTCAAGACGGCGGAATACATATCCGTTATCAAACTCTTTCCTGAGCCATTCCTTTTTCAGTTCATAACTTTCCTTGCATTTTTTGTCGGAGAAGGTGCAGCAGATATGTTCGGTTGCGATATTTTCCTTCGTCAGGGTGATGTATTTCGTTTCCATGATGATCTTATTTTATGGGTATGTAAATCTTGGTTAGAGCCGCTTCGCTGTCCGTTCCGGTATAATGGATGTATTCTTCGAAAAGCATCCCGTGACGGATAGTGTGGTTGAAGCTGACGCTGATGTTGTTGTAAAACTCCTGTAGGTTGGAATAACTGTCTTTCAACGTATAAACGGCATATTTCCCTTTCCGCAGTCGGAGTGTGCCGAAGACGCCTACCGCTTCGACCGGTTTATCTATCGTTGCACAGGCGTAGAAGCGGCATTGTCCGGCTATGGTGACGTTCGGATCGTCGAAACTCAGACCAATAAAGCGGGTGGCGGCGGATAGTGCCTGCTTTTCTTTCAGGAACTTCATCAGTTTGTCCCAGGCCGTTTTGTAAGGCATTTCCTCTCCGTACTGTCCCACGATGCGGATATAAATCAGATTCAGATCTTCCTCCTCACAGATTTCCGAAGAGGCGGTTTCGTATTTGCCGCCGCTGCTTTTCACATATTCCTGCAAGCGGGCGTTCAATTCGTTGATATAGGCTTTCGGCGAGATACCGAATAGCTTCCTGAAGGCTTTCGAGAACGACTGCGGATTGTCGTAACCTACCCGTGCGGCCAGCTCGGCAAGTGTCATTTCCTCCGTCTGCATATACATGATAGCCCGTTCCATCCGCTGCCTGGCCATGTAGGCATAGAGGGATTCGTTGAGGGCGGAGCGCATGATGCGGAGCAACTGCCGCCGGGATATGCAGATCCTTTCGGCTATTACATCCAGCTGTAACGGCTGGTGTAGGTTAGCGCTGATGTAATCGATTACCTGGTTCACCTTTTCCTGATAGATATTTTCGGTACTGCTTCGCATACTTCTGATTCTTTAGGGACAAAAGTAGGCAATCTATACTGATCGGGAGTTGTCCAATCCGGCCAAATTCGTTTTCGTTTCGATTGCTTCCTGTGCGTCAGCCTCTTCTATCTGTTGCGGAGCAGGTTGATGACCTCTTTTATTTTTGTCGTATTTACTTTTTCCCTGTACTTATGTACATATATAAGAAGGAAAACAACAAAACAGTTATTGTATAAATCCTTCAGATCGAAAACAAATAAGGGCTTGAGATAAATGAAATCCAATACCCCCTTTTTCCAGACGATATTGCCGAGCAAAGCACAGATCAGTCCCGCGATTTGAAAGGTAATGGCGGTGTCGAGGAGCTTTGTTTTTTTTGATAGGCTTCTGAGGAAAATGTATAATGCCAGTATGATACATTCGGCCACGGCGAAGATGACCATGTGGATCCAGAAGCCCATATTGATATTCAGTTTCTGGTTCAGAAGATAGTTGACGTAGCTGTGTTTGTCGTTGAATACCGGACTGAATTCGAATAGCGAGGGGATAATTTCAAAATGGGTATCCATATAAAAATGATAGATTACAATCTTTGTCGCCTGATCAATGACGACCAGCAGAAGTATCCACCATATAATCTCTTTGGTCTTCATTATTTATTCCGTGTTTGTGAGATAAGTAATCTGTTCTTTTGCCCGGTTTGTTATCTCCCGAATGAAATCGGTTTTCGCGTCGGTGTAGCCGTCGCGATCGTGTTCGTATAGCTTTTGTAGTTTGACCTTTAACTCGCCGTAGGCCTTGGCCGTATCGGGATGGGCGAGGAGATAGTCGCGGAAATAAGGTTCGTCCCAGTCGCCGGAGTATCTTATGTGGAGATGGAAGGCTTGACCTTTAAATCCTTCGGACGTATATCCTTTCATAAACATCATGTGGGGAGGCGGGTTGTCGGGTTTGTGGCAATAGATATAACCTGCTGACTCGATAGTTGGGATGAGGCGGGCGGGATCGGTTTCCTGCTGTATCTCCAGCAAAATGTCGATCGTCGGTTTGGCTGTCAGACCGGGGACGGCAGTGCTTCCGATATGGTTGATACGGATGATGTTTTCCGCTCCGATGGTTTTTACGAGCAGCTCTTTTTCTGTTTCGTAACGTCCGGGCCACTCCGGGTTATGGGGCGACAGTATAATAGGGAACAGTTGCCAAAGTTCCTCGTTGCTCATTTCGTTCAAGTTCTTTTTTTTCATGTCGACAACAACGTTGATTTTGCTGATTGTAGCTTTCTTTGTTTCCATGTTCCCAAAGGTAGGATAAGTTTTCGATATATAACCTATTCTTGTTTATCCGGGTGAAATACAAAAGGGGGAAGGTGACTTTTCGAATAAATTTCATACTTTTACAGACGTGCAATGCGAAGATTAGATATAAATAAGACAGTAAAATCATGGAAATAAATATACGGAAAGCCGAAACCTCGGATTTCAATCAGATTAATGCTTTGTTTAAA
This sequence comes from Parabacteroides caecihominis, assembly GCF_023656785.1. NCBI lineage: Bacteria > Pseudomonadati > Bacteroidota > Bacteroidia > Bacteroidales > Tannerellaceae > Parabacteroides > Parabacteroides caecihominis. The sequence goes on along the minus strand of NZ_JAMOKS010000038.1, from coordinate 51,841 downwards.
GAACTTGCCGAATTTGAGAATTTACCGGAAATGATGACAAATACGGTAGAAAGAATGGTGGCCGAAAAAGATTATTTTAATTGCTTTGTGGCGGAGACGTCCGATAATCAAATCGTTGGTTATGCAACTTATTTCTTTTGTTATTATACCTGGATAGGTAAATCATTGTATATGGATGATTTGTATGTGAAAACTGATTTCAGAGGGCAAGGTCTGGGCTCGGCTTTGATACAGAAGGTTATTTCCCATGCGAAAGAAACAGGTTGCCATAAATTGCGTTGGCAGGTGTCGGGTTGGAACCATTCGGCTATTGATTTTTATAAGAAGCTAGGCGCTGAAGTGAATGGCGTAGAACAGAATTGTGATTTAGTCTTTTAAAAATATAATAAGTAGAAATTCCGATGTTTAAGAAACTTGTGGCGATAGAGCCTGTAAGCCTGATTCCATCAGCAGAAAAGAAATTGCAAGATTTTGCGAAAGAAGTTATTATGTACGACGATATACCCTCCGGCGATGAGGAGGTGGCAAGCCGTATCGGGGATGCGGACGCTGTTTTGTTGAGTTACACCTCGCGGATTGGGAGGGCGGCACTGGAAAAGTGTCCGAACGTCCGGTATATCGGGATGTGTTGCTCGCTTTACTCGCCGGAAAGCGCGAATGTCGATATTTGCTATGCGAACGAACGGGGTATCGTTGTCACCGGTATCCGCGATTATGGCGATGAAGGGGTAGTGGAGTATGTGATCAGCGAACTGGTGCGTTGCCTGCATGGTTTTGAGCAGGAGGCGTGGGACGATATTCCCCGTGAGATTACTGGGATGAAAGTCGGTATCGTAGGACTGGGTAAGTCCGGTGGCATGATAGCGGATGCCTTGAAGTTCTTTGGGGCTGATGTTGCCTATTTCGCCCGGAGCGAGAAAGAGGCGGCACGCGGGAAGGGCTACCGTTTCCTGCCGCTTGGTGAACTGTTGTCGCAGAGCGAAGCCGTTTTCTGTTGCCTGAATAAGAACACCGTCCTGTTGCATGAAGCCGAATTCGGGCAGTTGGGCAATAAAAAGATGCTGTTTAATACCGGTTTGTCTCCGGCCTGGGACGAGGCTCCCTTCATGAAATGGCTCGAAGGCGACAACCTCTGCTTCTGCGATACTGCCGGAGCATTGGGAGACAGCCACCTGCTGAACCATCCGCATGTACGTTGCATGCAAGTCTCGACAGGACGTACGCGCCAGGCTTTTGACCGTCTGAGCGAGAGAGTGCTGGCAAACCTTTCAGCTAATTGCAAATAAACAGAGTTGGAATAGGTCGCACACGGATAACCGCTGAAAAATATTAATTATCAGTGTTTTATCCGCGTGCCCTATGTTTTTATATCGTTTTGACAACCTGGCAGGGATTCCCGACCACCAGGCTGTTGGAGGGTATTGACCGGGTGACAACGCTTCCGGCACCGATTACGCAGTTATCGCCGATAGTAACGCCGGGCAGTACGATTACTCCGCCACCAATCCAGACATCGTTTCCTATCGTAATAGGCAGCGCTCTTGTACGAAAGAACAGCTCTCCCGAGTTTTCATCCCAGTCTTCCACAAATCTCTCGGACGCACTTACCGGGTGGGTTGCAGTGTAGAGTTGCACGTTGGGAGCTATCAGTACGTTATTTCCTATCGTTATATAATTGTTGTCGAGGAAGGTACAGTTCATGTTGATAATCACTTTATCCCCGATAAAGATATGTTTGCCGCATTCGCAGTGGAAGTTTATATCGACTCTTGAATGTTTTCCGACGCGACCGAATAGTTCATGCAGCAAAGCTGTCCTTGCTTCGCTGTTTAAAATGTCGGTCGAATTGAATTCCGCAAGCAACCGTTTGTTACGGACGATCATATTAAACACTTCTTTATCCAGGCGGTTGCAATATTCTCCCGACAGGAATTTCTGATAGTTGGTTTCCATAATGACTGTTTTTTCGGTAAGGATTGTTTATGAACCTCTTAAAAGACGATGGGTGAGGTGATGTTCAGCAGCGTATTCACTACCGACCAACCGGCTATCTCGGCTGTCGCGCTGTAGACGTCGATTACGGCATGTACCTGGTCGTTCCTGATCTCTACCCGTTGTGTATCGCCCGTAAATCCGGGGGTGGACTGCATTGTGACCTGCATGTTCCCGGGGCCTACCGAAGCCCGTGAGGCGGCAACGGTGACATTGACTTTGGTTGGGAAGAGCTTGATGGCTTCTGTTGCACTTCCGGAGAAGACGGTGCGTTGTTCCGTTTGCAACGACTCGTCGTAAACGGGCGTGCCTTTCAGGGCGTTGGGGCCTTTCTCGTTGAAAAACTTCGCAGTGGTATTTCCCATCAGGGAAGCCGTCCGCAACACATCGAAACCGCCGGTTGCTCCGGAGGCCAAGTAGACGCGTGTACCGTGTGCTTTGGCTGTTTCCGAGACTTCGCGGTAGAAGTCATCGTCGGCAAGCGCTCCGATAGAAAGGGTTACGATTGAAGTACCGTTTCTCAGGGTGGGGATAGCCAATTCCCTCATGGCGGCAGGCGAGGCGGCTTCCACCAGGTAATCGGGTTTCAGTGCCAGCAAATCCGCTATGGTTGTACACACTTGGCAAGGTTTTCCCTGTTCCTGCATCCGGGCGGCCATGCTTTCGGCCTTCGATACCGTACGGGAATAGACACCTACTAAATCATATTCAGGCAAAATGCCTTTGATAACGGCTTCGGCGACGATACCGCCCAGCCGTCCGCATCCGACAATTACTAATTTCTTCATGATGGACAAAGGTACATTTTTTATAGTATCATCCGATATCTGACACCTGGTTATAGTTTCTTGATAGAGAAAAACCTTAACTCGGTTACATTTACTCCATTTATAACGATTTTGTTTTTATCCGACAGATTAGATGCTGCTATTTCTTGTGTAAATTTTTCGTTTTCTTGTGCAGATAACTTCTTGCGAGTGATTAAGTCGATGACTCTTATGTGGAGAAATGAGTCACCTATGAGAAAGTTGCTGTCGTATAAAGTTTCTCCTATAACTCGTGCTACATTTCGGAATTCGTTAGTACAATTGGAGAGAATAGATTCGTCAAAATAATCTTCTTCCACTTCCTGGATTGCATTCTCTTTATTGATAATTCTTATTGGAGCATCCGATTGCGACCATTTTTCCCAAAGTAAAGCGTACTCTTTTTTTTGATTATCTGATATGTGCTTAATCTTATCATATAAAACAGCTATATTATCGATAGAGCAACATGCTAGCGGCAATATAAATGGATTTTGTTCAAGATGAGGAAATAAAACCTTTATTTCAGTGGTGTCGGCTTCATATAACTGACCTTTGATTAGTGAGCAAGCCATATAAAAAAAGAGTCGTCCATCAACATCATTTCCATGCCAAACAACGATATTATCGTATTTATCGAAATCATATTTTATGAAGTCCTGTAAAGTTATCAGATGACTATCAGGAAAATGATGTTTCCCAATCAGTTTTTCAAGAGATTGTGATCGTCTTTTCAGTCCTTCATTATTTAAATCTTTAATGGAGGAAAGGGAAGCATGTTTAAGTGTATTTTCAAAAACTAAGACTTTGTCGTTGATGCCTGATCTTTTAAAAAATAACTTTATTGTACCTATTCCTGATGGTTCTGAAGCTATATGTAATGTTTTGTTCATGAAATCAGATAAGTTATATATTAATATTTACATATTGTTGTTGTCCGGTAGGCATGCTTTGCAGGTCATTCTGTTGTTTGTCAAGCAGTAAAACTAATACCTGGGAACATCTTTTATCTCCTCATAATAGTTTTCGATGCCGATTTTCCGTATTTTTTCGTTGATGGAGATGAAACGTTTTTGCAAATGTTCGTCGAACCCGGTTTGTTCGCAAGGGAAGGAGGTACATTGAAAACAAAAATCGACACCCTTTTCACGGAAACAATCCCTGACATGGCAACTTTTGAATAGGGCACATGCCTGTTCGCGGCAGCCGTTGCATTTGGCTTCCGAGAAATAATGCAGCATCATTTTGAAACTCTGGTAGTTTTCGAATACAGGTTCGTCGAGCATGGTGACGAAGCGTTGGGCGTAGACATCGAAGTTACCCAGGCTTTTGATGAGTTCAGTGCTGTGTTTCTGTATGTTGCCACCGTTGAAGGCAAAGCAACCCCCGCAGTGAAGTTCACAAGGGGCGATGTGTTTCTTTATGATCTCGTTAGGTTCCATATATGTTTATTTTAATCCTTTCTTGAAAAGTATCATAGACAAGGCATCCTTCACCTGCTCTTTTTCGGTGATGACAACGCTCATAGGGATGAGTTTTCCGCTAGGTTTCGCCTGGTAGAATTCCTCTTTGATGCTTTCCGTAATTTCCATGTCGGCGATACGGTTCAGATGCTTTTCGGTGAAGTAGGAGGTGGTTCTGAAGTAGTTCTGGTAGACAACCAGCCACGCGAGGTTTTTCTTTTTCGACAGGACTTTGCACAACCAGACCTTCCCGTCGTTGTAATAGTTCCATTCGAGTGTCAGGCCGGCGGCTTCAGCCGATGCGCTGAATGTTTCGAATGCAGGGAAACTAGCCTCCAGAACGTCGGCAAGGACTTCATTTGTGGGGAAGATGTTTTTGTCTTTTAAAATAGGAAGTTCCATAATGTTGTGTATTTCAGTGTGAAAAATAAAGTTTATTTTGTAGGTATATCTCGCAAATCAAAGAGTCAATACCTTTTCTCCGTTTTTGAGATATTCGGTTAGCGGAGTTCCCATATATCTGACGGTAACTCCCAATTTCTCAATAACAGGCTTCACTCCGAACCTTTCGCAGCAGTCTTGGCAGGCTTCGACCGTGACACCCGTTTGAAGCATTTCCAGAATTTCCGTTTGAACCTGTGTGTCCTGGGCGGCTAACTTTACGGAAGCTCCCCAAAGAATCACATTCACTTCCTGCCACCAGCCTCTCTTTTTGGAGTTGAGGGTGTACATGGCTAACATATTGAATATGGTGTCTTTATTGTCGGTTGTCCAGAGAATGTTTAATTTGTCGTTCATGGTAAGATGATTAATGAGTGCGTTTGTTCTTCTTACAAGCAATCACATAAAATAAGAAGGAGATTATAAAAGAGGTTAGGATAATTATAGCAACTCCCATTGCTCCCCATGTTCCGTTATTGTAGGGGAAGTCGGAGGGCATTGGAATGATTTTTCCAGATAAAAAAGCAGCGATAACTAATCCTGTTAATATCGGTAATATAATGATCTGCTTTTTAAATATTAGATCGAAAGGATTTTTGTTTGACATATGCTTGTGTATTTGTATGTTGATTTGCAAACTTAAATACAAATAGATTATTATCCTATTCTTTTCTCTCTTTTTCTGGTAAAAAGTAGATTGTTTCTTTTAAAATCCTATCTTCATTTCCTGAAAAAATATATACCATGAATAAAGAGTTATTTGAAGGCTTCTCTGTTCTCTAGTATGCTGGACATGTTTCCGACCGCCCAGTTTACAAGGGCTTCGATATGTGGCATCAGAGTTGTGCCCAGTTCCGTGAGGCAGTATTCCACACGGGGCGGCACTTCGGGATATACTTTGCGGTGCACCAGGCCGTCGGCTTCCAAAGTCCGGAGCGTGACGGTCAGCATCCGCTGTGAAATATCGTCGATGGTCTTGTGAATGTCGCTGAAACGCATCGTGCCGTTCACGTTCAAAGTAGTCAGGACAAGCATCGACCATTTGTCGCCCAGCCGGCTGAGCACGTCCCTTACCGGACAATTACCTGTGGGGTGAAAATTTTTCATTTTTTTCCTTTTTCTATCAAGCTGAAATTCAATAATAGTTACCTCTGTGTAAGTAGCTTATCCCGGAGTGCGTTCTTGTTTGTTTCGCACGGAACGTCTACATTTGCTGCACAAAGGTAATAAACTTACGAAAGGTAACTATTGTTTCACTTAATAATTACAATTATGTCAAAAAGAGTAGCAGTTTTAGCAGTAAATCCGGTAAACGGATCAGGTTTGTTCCAGTATCTGGAAGCATTTTTTGAAAATGGAATTTCTTATAAGGTATTTGCTGTTGCCGAAACGACAGAGATTAAGACTAATTCGGGTATCAAGCTGACGGTGGACGATGTGGTAGCCAACCTGAAAGGGCATGAGGACGAGTTCGACGCTTTAGTGTTCGGTTGCGGGGATGCCGTTCCTGTGTTCAGCGAAAACGCCGGAAAGCAGTACAACCAGGATATGCTGGCTGTCATCAAAGCCTTTGGTGATAAAGGAAAGATGATGATAGGCCATTGTGCAGCAGCGTTGATGTTTGAAATTGCAGGCGTTGCGAAAGGTAAGAAGGTAGCCGTACATCCGCTGGCAAAACCCGCCATCCAATCCGGACTGGCCACCGACGAAAAATCTGAAATAGACGGAAACTTCTACACCGCCCAGTGCGAAAATGCCATCTGGACGATGCTGCCGAAGGTGGTTGAGGCACTGAAATAAGAATAGTTTTTATATTGTCCCTCAATTTGGGGGACAATTCTGTTTCTTTCCGAACCGAAACCCTCTCTCCGCAATATATACCCCGCTTAGGATAAACACTGAACCGATCAGGGCAACGACCGTGATGATTTCATCAATCACGATGGCCGAAGTGATCAGCGTCACCAGCGGAACGATATAGATATAATTTGCCGTGCGGAACGGCCCCAGCTCTTTTACCGCCGTGTTCCACATGATGTAGCAAAGCATCGATGCTACCACTCCAAGAAACAGCAGGTTAGCTGCCACTACCGGGTTGAGGAGGATCGTGGTATCCGTATTCAACGGATGAATCAGAAACATCGGCGTCAGCGTGACAAGCCCGTAGAAAAACACTTTCCGCGTAATCAGCAATGTCGGATAACGGTTCCCCATCTGTTTCAGTATCAGGCAGTAAAACGCCCACATCAATGCGGCAATCAACGTAAGCATATCTCCCAGCGGATTGATTTTCAGCAGGAAACTACCGTTGAACACCACAAACGCTACGCCGATCAAAGCCATGACCGAGCCATATATCAGGTTTGGCTTTATCTTTTCCTGCCGATAGAAAAGCAACGAAAGAAATGCCGTCAGGATAGGAGCTGTACAGATAATCAGCGACACATTCGAGGCCAGCGTGATGCCTAAAGCCGTGTTTTCAGTAATAAAATAGATCGATCCCCCGCAAAGTCCGGCGGCAACGAACATAAGCTCGTCTCTCTTACTCCGGGCAAACAACACCTTCGGCGAGATAAACCAGATACATATATAAGCCAGCGCGAAACGGTAAAAGAGGATGTCGACCGGCGAAAGCCCGTGGTGGATCAGTACTTTTGTCGATACGAATGTAGTACCCCAGATAATAACCGTTATGATCGCGATCAGGTGATACCAGTAAGTCAGATTTGTTTTTGCCATGTTGTCGGTAAATTTCTATTAATAATTCAGGAAAATCGTACTGCAAATATATGTATTTAGTAAATCAGTTCTGGTGATTTATTTAAAATAAGGAATTATTCCTATATTTGAAGTGAATACAGGACGTTGTATGTTTTAGGAATAACTTTGATAACGAAAATAGGAAAAAATACTATGGCTTTACTGGATCAGATTGATATTAAGATTTTACAGGCGTTGCAGAATAATGCAAAAGTGAACATGAAAGAGTTGTCGGCGGAACTGAATATCTCGAAAACTCCTGTTTACGAACGGGTGAAACGGCTGGAGGAAGAGGGGTATATCAGGAATTATGTTGCGCTGGTGGATAATAAGAAGGTAGGACTTCCGCTGGTGGTCTTCTGCAACGTTTCGCTGGCGGTGCACAAGGATGAGCATATCCAACGTTTCAAAGCAGAGATACAGGAGATTGATGAGGTGATGGAATGTTATTCGATCGGCGGCATCTATGATTTTTTTCTAAAGGTAGTTGTTAAAGACCTGGCCGCATACGACCAGTTTGTCTTTAACAAGCTAACCAAAGTAAATGGCATCGTAAAGATGCAGAGTTCTTTCGTGTTGAACGAGATCAAGCATACGACTGCCCTGAAGGTTGTGCCGGGGGAGTGACGTTACTTTATGCGGTTCGCTAAAATATCGGCAAACATTCCCAGGTGCGAAGCATCGGTTCCGCAACAGCCGCCACAGATTTTCAGCGGGAAATCCCATAACAGACTCAACAGGCGGTCGGATAATTCGGCTGCCGTCGACGATTTCAGGCAGGAGCATCCGTCCAGTTCTTCTGGACTGAGGGCGGCGGCGTTTGCCTGGATGCCGTCGAAGCGGGCTTTTACCAACTCCGTATCGTTCATCGGGTGAAGCAAAGCCTCGTGCAGGATGTCCGGATGTACACAATTTGCCATATAGCAGATGGGAGGGCGCGAGGTCTGTTTATCAATCTTTTCGATAGCTTCGTGGATAAACGTTCCGTCCATCAGCCGCCCGTTGCGTCCGATCATGAAACTGATGATGTAAGGGAGTCCGGTTGTCTCCATCGCTTTTGCCATGCCGGTTGCTTCGCTCAGTTCGGGCATGATGCCGGCAAAAAGGAAATCGACTCCTGACTCCCGGAAATCAAGAAGTGTCGGGAGATGGTAATCGAAAGCCTCTTCGACAGAGAAGTATTTCTGGCCGCTATAGGCATCTCCCCGGCAACCGGTCAACCCGCCGATATAGACCGGCGTGGTGTAGGGTTGCCTTAGTCCGGACAGGAAGGCGGCATTGTCTTTCAGGACGTCCCTGTCCTTATAGACGGATGCGGCGATCCGTTCCCTGTTGGCTCTCCGGGTGGGCGTCGTCAGCAAAAGGGGCAGCCGACGGGCTTCCGCAATATCGAGGTATTCGCGGTAGATGGCTGCCAGTTGTTGCCTGTGCTGTTCGTTGTATATCAACCCGGCGTGGACGATTTGTTCGTCCAGGGGGATACGGTATTCATGACGTAATCTTTCAACGATGGCCCCTTCCGTCAGCAGGGCGGAAGAGGTGTTGAAAGTTTCGGTAAATGTCTGTTCGTTCATTAAAATAGAGTCTTTTGGCCTGAATGGCAAATGTATGAAACATTTCCGGTTTCTATTTGTCCAATCTTGCTGCTTTTATATTATATAATGTACTTCGTGTGCTTTGGTAAGCAGGGGAATTTCCCTATTCTTTATTCATTCTTACTATCCGGGGTATGAACCTGCCGTGGATATCGACCAGCGACTCCTGGGCAGGCATAACCTTCTCTATATCCTTATAAGCCAGCGGCATTTCTTCCACGTTGCCACCGATCAGGGTGACTCCGGCCTGCGAAAGGAACTTTTTCATGGCCGACTGCGTGAATTGCTCTTTGGCTTTCTGTCTCGACATCGCCCGTCCGGCCCCATGTGAAGCGGAGCAGAGTGACTCCTCCGTTCCTCGTCCGCAGACCAGGTAACCGGGTGTCGCCATGCTTCCGGGGATGAGGCCTGGTTGTCCTTTGCCTGCCGGAGTGGCGCCTTTGCGGTGAACGATGGCGTGACGGCCGGGGGTAATCTCTTCCTGCCAGGCGAAGTTGTGATGGTTGTTCACGTTTGCCAGAGGCTTCAGTCCCAATGCTTTCGACAGGTTATGGTGTATTTGTTCGTGGCAGGCACGAGCATAGTCGCCTGCCAGGTTCATGCTCATCCAGTATTCCTGTCCCGCCTCGGTATGTAAATCCAGCCAGGCAAAATGTTGTGCTTCGCGGGGAAGTTTGCAAACTTCGCGGGCGATGTCGCTGTACTGCCGGGCGATGGCCGCTCCCAAACCGCGGGAACCGGAATGGGAGAGGAGCGCCATGTAATTACCTTCGGGAAGGTTCAGTACGTTGCCGGCCGCCAGTTCCAGTTCGCCGAACTCGACAAAATGGTTTCCGCCGCCGGATGTTCCCAGTTGTCGCAGGGCTTTCCCGTGAAACATGCGTAGCAAGGGTGTCGACCGAAACTCCTCGCGGTCGAGTACCTCATGCTCTTGGGCGAACGGGAGGCCGCCTTCCATACCGAAGTGCGTATAGTCTTTCAACGCCTCCTTGATCTGGTGGGCGTAACGTTTCAGGCTTTCCGCCTTGGCATCGAAGACGGTCATACTCATCCGGCAGCCGATATCGACACCGACTGCATAAGGGATGACCGCATTGTCAACGGCCAGCACGCCACCGATAGGCAGTCCGTAACCGGCATGTGCGTCGGGCATCAGGGCGCCAGCGAGGGCTACCGGCAGACGCATTGCCAGCTCCATCTGTTGTTTGGCCAGGGTGTCGATGAATTTCCCGCCATAAGTTTTATATCCTTTCGGCTCGTCCGCCAGAAGATAGGTGGTGAACTGCTTCTCTTCAATCGTAGGAGCGAAGTGTTCCGCCAGTTGCTTCCAGACGTCGTTATCCTTATATTTTCCAGGATCCTCCAACAGGTCGCTCAACAAGGCGAGTACCGTTTCTTTGCTGTCATGTTTGCAATGTTTGCTGATAATGTTCACAGCCTTGCTACGGGCTACATTGTCGGTATATCCTATCTTACTTAAATCTTTTGTTCGTATTGCCATAAATCTTTTTCAGTGTTGTATTCTTCCACGATTTCGTGAAGGGGTATTCACACGGCGCAGTCGTTTGTTGAATGCCGTACGGATACGCCTTGTCTTCCAACGTGCTGAGGACAAATTATTATCGAAGATGAGTTTTGTTTCATCCGTATAATTGCCCATAACGATTGGGTTGTACTGATAGCCTGGCAGCCTGAAAAGAATATAATTTATCCTCTCAGCCCTGACGCATCAGTCTGTTAATAAAATGTATGATATGATTGTGGGACTAATTAACTTATAGAAGTCATATTATAAGTTGTATTAGATAAAAGACGCGAGTTACAAAGATCCTTCCTCCCGAAGAACCACCTTAGTCCCGATTTTCGAATGTTATTTCTGCTCCAACATATTTGTACCCTTTCTCTGTTTTTAGGGTTTGTACTAAAATTTCGATGCAAAGATAATATCAGTTTTTGAATTAACAAATATTTGTAACAAAAAGTGTGAATTTCTATTACCCTTGTTTGTAACTAAAAACCATACCTGATGAGCAAGCTTATTAAAACAAACAATGACTACAAAGCGTGGGTGACAGAGATTAAACAGCATATCCGTCAGTCTCAGTTCAAAGCAGCCGTAAAAGTAAATACAGAGTTGATACGTCTGTATTGGACGCTGGGAAAAGATATAGCGGAAAGACAATCGGAAAGTGCATGGGGAAAAGGTTTCTTTAATGAATTGAGTCAGGATCTTAAAGATGCTTTCCCTGATATGGAAGGATTTTCCGTTACTAATCTGAAATACATGAAACGGATGTATCTATTTTATAGCCAGAGCGATATAATTCGTCAGCAACTTGCTGACGAATTGCAAGAGCATTTGCTATTCTCTATCCCATGGTGGCATCATATTGTTTTGATGACAAAATGTAATACGATAGAAGAAGCTCTTTTTTATATGAAGAAAATTGTGGAAAATGGCTGGAGTCGTAATGTCTTGATGAACTTTATTGAAGCTGATTTGTACAAAGCGGAAGGTAAAGCTATCACTAACTTTGCAAGTTGTTTGCCAAACCCTCAAAGTGATTTGGCCCAACAAACGTTGAAAGACTCTTATAATTTTGATTTTTTATCTATGAGAAGTGGATATAGAGAGCGGGAGCTGGAGGATGCACTTACTGAAAATATTACTAAATTTCTTCTGGAGTTAGGGAATGGTTTCGCTTATATTGGTCGTCAGGTGCGGTTGGAAATAGGGGCAGAGGAGTATTTTATTGACTTGTTGTTTTACAATTACAAGCTTCGTTGTTTTATTGTTACGGAACTAAAGACTGGAAAGTTTAAAGCTGAATATGTCAGTAAGTTGGGGTTATATGTTTCGGCTGTAAATCATCAAATGCGACATAAAGATGATAATCCTACTATTGGATTACTGATTTGTAAGACAAAGGATGAGGTTGTTGCTAAATATACTCTTGAAAGTATTAATCAACCTATTGGTATATCTGAATATCAGTTAGCTGAATTGTTGCCTAAAGATTTCCGGAGTTCTTTACCAAGTATCGAAGAAATTGAGAATGAGTTGAAAGACGAATAACTTTTTTTAATGACAACTTATAAATCACTCTTGTTGATTTTACCAAGAAAAGAGTTTAATTATAACCCATGATAGCATAATTATGGCTATGATAGCAGCTAAGACAAATAGTTTTATTCGTGAAATGTAGGTTTGTTCGTCTCTTTCACGTTCTTTCAATTGTTGGTTGATCTTTTCATATTCTTCAACGCTTATGTCAGGGATATGGGGAGAATATTTGGCACGCATATCTTTTCCCCGGCCGCGAAGTTGACTGAGCTTTTCGCGATCTTCCTTATTTCTTCGTATCATATCAAAAACATGGCCGGCAAAACTCATAAGCTTTTAATTAAGGGTGAATACTTAACTGCATAAACTGTGTAACAAAATACGGAAAAAAATCATATTAAAACAAGTAAAACGCCTAATATGTTACTTATATATACAGGTATTTATCTGTAGGAAGTAATTACTGTTTAATTATCTGATGATGATGAAAATGCGGCTTAGTCCTGCTTCTTATATAGTCTTTCTTGTTATGCTGTTTGTCTTTTCAGCGGATATGACGGCTTCTGTCTTACGGCCGGACTCGTCACGGGTGGGCGAAGGTGACTCTCTTGTCCGAAAATCCATTTACCCTCCTTCTGCCACGCGTAAAAGTGATTTGTATAATGTGTTGTGGGGTGAGCATTACCGCACACTTTATTCTCTCCCGATTACCGTTCCCGCCGTTACCTTGCAATCGCTGTGGGGAGGGGTGAAGGTGGTTGAACAGGCGGCCGATTTTCAAGGATTATTGCTTGAAAACAACCAACAACAACTCTGTCTTTTGAAGCCGTTAGGCGGATATACCACATTTATCGAGTCGAAATTCTTTCAGGAAGTCTATAACAAGAAGGTATTTAAAAATACTTACCTGGATCAGTTTATCGGGGATGCTTATACGATAATCAATCCCTATACCTTTATTTCTGCCGATTATCTGGCACGCTCGTCGGGGTTGAGTTCAAACAATTCGCGGATATTTTACCTGCCGGAACATTCGACCCGTGATACGGTTGCCAACGGGACGTCTATCGAAAATAAGTTGGTCAGTGTTATTGATGTACCGGATTTCAATACCCGTCCGAATATTCTCCTGACGGAAGAGTTGCTGGATACCATACAGGCTAACAAGAATTTTCAGGTAGATCAGGTGCTTTATATCCGCGAACGCCTGCTGGATATGCTGATAGGCGACTGGAATAAAATACCCGAAAACTGGAACTGGCTGGGCCGCTCCGAGGGAGACAGCATCCTCTATGCCCCGATAGTCATAGACCGTAACCACGCTTTTACGAAGGTAGACGGTGTTTTGTTCAAACAAATGCTCCGTGTGCTGGGATTGGGTTTCATCGTCAATTACGACGCTTCCCCGAAAAGCGTCCGGAAAGAGAATACGTTGGGCTTTGCTTTGGATATGGCGCTGGCTTCCCAAAGCGACGTTTCTGTATGGACCGGACAGGCGCGATTTATCCGGCAGACGCTTACCGACTCTATCATCGACGAAGCTTTTTCAAGGCTTCCCAAAGGAATAGAAGACAAAGAAATTAAACGGATTACCCGGATAATAAAGGAAAGGCGGGAGAAGCTGGAGGTGATAGCAAAAAATTATTTTGCTTCGTTGCAACAAACTCCGGTGCTGACGGGAACCAACCGTTCAGACCGTTTCGTGATCGACCGCCATAACCCGGACAGTCTGTTCATACAGATGTACGACCAACAGACCGGACAACGGGTGTTCGACCGGAAATACAGCCGGAAAAAGACAAAAGAGATCTGGCTCTACGGCCTGGAGGGTGACGACTGTTTCGAAGTAAGTGGCAGGGCAAACAAGGAGGTGCCTGTTTTCCTGATTGCCGGGAAAGGAAAGAATACCTACCGGATGGAACCGGGTCACCACATACGTGTTTATGAATATGAGTCGGGGAAGGCAACCCTCGATACCGTGCCCCATGTCAAAAAGGTATTTTCGGATATTCCTGAGATTCATCAGTACGATTATAATAAGATAAAGCATCATAAGATGTCTTTCACTCCCTGGGGAATTTACGACTCGGACAAGGGATTCAGTCTCGGAACCTTTTTTACCTATACGATGTATGGTTTCAAACGTTCGCCCTTCACTTACCAGCACCGTGTCGGGTACAACTATATACAAGGCTTTGTCTATCAGGGGATTTTTCCGTCTTATGACGGGAAGAAATCGTTTAATATAGATGCAACGATCAGCTCGAGGAGGAACTTTTACAATTTCTTCGGCTTCGGAAACAATACGGACGGCTATAAGGATGCGAAGAAGAACTATAACCGCGTGCATATCCGCCAGTTCAAATTATCCCCTTCCTTCCATCTGGATTTCAGCGAAAAGGAGAGGTTGGTCGTGCAAGCCTCTTGGGAAATGTTTAAAGCCAAGGAGACCAACGACCGTTTCATTAACCAGTTTTACCCTGAGGATCATCGTATCTTCAAAACCAACCTGTTCATCGACCTCGGACTATCCTTCCATACGGAAAAAGAGATATGTTCCTTCATTCCAAAACTGGGAGGGACGCTTACCGGAGGTTGGAAGATGAACCTGAAAGATGCAAGCCGTAATTTCCCTTACGCCGAAGCATCGGTGGAACTGGATGTAAAGATAACCGACCGCCTTACCTGGGCTACGATGGCGAAAACCCAGCAGCTTTTCAATAATAAGTATGAGTTTTACCAGGCAGCATCCACCGAATTGCGCGGTTACAGGGATAACCGTTTCATCGGGAAGCAATCTTTTTACCAGTATTCGGACATCCGGCTGGATATGGGGAAGTTGAAGAATCCGTTTACCCCGCTGAAGTACGGTGTCTTTGCCGGTTTCGATTACGGGCGTGTCTGGTTTCCCGGCGAGCAATCCAAAAGATGGCATACGTCCTACGGGGGAGGTATCTGGCTGACGTTGATTAATAAGATTACGACGAAATATTCCTGCTTCGGTTCGACCGACAGTTTCCGTTTTATGTTTGAGTTGGGGCTGGGTTTCTGACCCTCCCGGATTGTTTTTCCGGAGATATGCCTAAACAAACCCATTTGCCGGTTGTTTATTAAATAGTACATAAAATTAAAACAACTTAGGTAATGGATGCTAATAGTGAAAAGAAAATCAAGGTTCTTCCTAACGGACCTTATGAAGTGATCGGGGATATTCCCCTGAACCAATTGCGTTATGTAAACGACCGTAAAGGTGCTTCCACCGGTTATAAGGAAATACAGAAGTATGCTTCGGAAGGCGTATATCATCTGTGCCGTTGCGGCGGTTCGCATAACAAACCGTTCTGCGACGGGACGCATAAGAAAAACGGCTTTAAAGGAGATACGACCGCCAGCCATGACACATACGATGAAATGTCTGTCCTCTACGAAGGGAAGGTGATCGATATGCTGGACGCCGAAAGTCTTTGCGCCGTGGCCCGTTTCTGTGATACCCACGGTACGTCCTGGGAACAAGTAGAAGAGGGCGACTCGGCCGAAACGATTGAAATCGTGAAACAGCAATGCGCCAACTGTCCCAGCGGACGTCTCACAGCCGTCACGAAAGACGGAAAACGTATCGAACCGGAACTGCCCGAAGGCATCAGTATCCTCGAAGACGTGGCTCTTAGTGTTCACGGCCCTATCTGGGTGAAAGGCGGTATCCCGATAGAAGATGAGCACGGACGAGTTTATCCTGTCCACAACCGTGTCACTTTGTGCCGTTGCGGTTTGTCTCAGAATAAACCGTTCTGCGACGGAAAACACATGCGAAACCAGGGAGAACTGGACGATTAAAAAAATAGCTACCGACCTTTTTCCGAAAAGCATGCGCCCTCTTGGTAAAAAGCATGTATCCTTTTCGGAAAAACGTCGGCAGCAATCTTTCGACCGATACCTACCGGTTAAACTTTTCCTTTGATAAACTGATTGCCGATCCAGTACGTTGCCTGTTCAGCTGTGAACTTCAGAATGCAATACTCCGGATCGTCCACCCCTTTGGGAAAGTGCTCATAGAACCAATCCACCCAGAGGGCTTTCTTTTCTTCCACATCGCTTACCACTTCGATTGTGCCGGTCAGCGTAACGCTGTCGTGTCCTTCGTAGAAAGCGACTCCGGCTTTCGGGTTTTTGATAAAATCTTTTGTCTTCTCCGAGCTTGTTCCCGTTGAGAACCAGATCGTATCGATCCCTTCCGTTTTAATCTTCGACAGGACGACCGGACGCGGACAGCCCCGTTCGTCGATGGAGGCAAGGGTTAAGACTTCGCATTTATTCAGCAAATCGATCGCTTGTTGTTTGATTTTTTCCATGTTCTGATTTATTAATTTCGTTCGGCAAACATAAAGGAAACTTCCCGCTTCCTGTTGTAAAAAATCGACTTTCTTTATTCTATGTAAGTAAGCGGATCGTCTTCCGGTATCGGCAAAGCCATGAAAGCGGAGGGGGTGCTCCCCGATAACTTCCTGAATTCCTTGATGAAATGGGACGGGTCGTAATAGCCGCAGTCGATAGCCAATTGCTGCATATCTTCCCCCTTCATCTGTCTTAATACGCGGGTTGCATACCGGAACTTGCTGATTCTGCTGAACTCTTTGGGTGTATAGCCGGTGATGTGTTTGAACTTGCGCTCGAAATGCCGTTGCCCGATATACAATTTGTCCGTCAATTGCTGTATGGGCAGCATCCCGTTTGCTTGAACAATCAGATCGGTAGCCCGGATGATCTGCGGGTCTACCGGCTGGAGCCCCGGTAGACGGGCGATAAGATGTCTATCTATTATATGTATGCGTTCCTGCAAAGACTCCTTTTCGCATAACATTTCTGCAAAATGATCGTCGAAAAGGACATTCAACTCGGACGCATTGACCCTCGTGTCGGTAAACTCGCCTAAAGGCATCCGGGCAAAAGCCGCCAGGCCGCAGGGGGAGAAGCGGACACCCATCATATGAAGGCAGGTAGAGCGGGTCACCAGCTCCGAATAAACTCGCATCGGACCGACAAAATAGAAACGGTAGGGTTGCATCAGCATCTCTCCGTTCAGAGGTTGCGACGGTTCCTCGATAGAAAAGATAAAGTCCGTGCAGCCGTCGGGTAGTATCTTATAGCGCATATCGTATTCGGTTTCACCTTTGAACTCCCAGTATTTGTCAATATAGGGGGCAAGTAGTTGGCATGGAGGATATTCCTGATACATAACGGTCTACACGGTTTTATAGGTTTCGCTGGATACTCAATCCTTTTTCCAGCGTTTTAATTGGGGGAAATAATACTGCATTCCCGCCAGGGCTTCCTCTTTGGTGTAGCTTTCACCGTTTTCATGTTTGAAGGAGTCTGAATACTGGAGGCAGGTCTGGATCATCTCTTCCATCGTAACGTCTTGTGTGAACTGGCCATCCTTGAAACAGTAAGCACAATATTCGTTGTTCTTACTTCCGTCCTGGTTTGTTCCATAATCCGTATCAGAAACTAGCGGCATACCGCAACTTTGGCAATAAATAGGGCCCATACTCTTAAATTTATTTATAAGGTTCTTAAATTAGGACAAATATAGAATTATTTTTCAGATTTAAAATAATACCTTTGAAGACTTTAAATTTTATAGACCATGGTAAATAGAAGAAATTTCCTGAAAAGTGCTTCTTTTCTAACTCTTGGAGGGTTAGTAGCCGGAAAGGCAGAAGCGTTACAGGCAGCCACTCCCGTTCGTACGGAAACGACCGCCAAAAAAAGTATCGGTTTGCAGATTTATTCTTTAGGAGGTGAGTTAACTAAAGATGTTCCTGCCGGAATGAAACAACTTAAACAGATGGGTTATTCTACCCTTGAACTGGCAGGTTACAATAATGGCAAGATCAATGGTGTCGATATGATGGAATTCAAGAAGATGGCAGAAGATGCCGGATTGAAGATCACCAGTTCCCATGTGAATCCTCCGACAGGCGAGTACACGCCGGATACCCGCAATACAATTATGGAATATTGGAAAAAAACGGCAGACGATCATGCCAAGTTAGGTGTGAAATATCTGGTTCAGCCCGGACAACCACGCACCCGTAGTGTGGAAGAGGTTGCTTATGTTTGCGATGTATTCAATGAAGCTGGAAAGATTGTCAAAGCAGCTGGTATTCCGTTCGGTTATCATAATCATGATTTTGAGTTTGCCAAAGTAGTTCCGGGAGGTACGGGAGCTGTCTTTGGTCGCCATAATAAAGGCGAAAAAATCTATGATCTTTTTTTGAAAGATACGGATCCTGATTTGGTATTTTTCGAAATGGATGTGTACTGGACGGTGATCGGGCAGAATGATCCGGTGGAATATATGAAGAAGTATCCGGATCGTATTAAACTGTTGCATATTAAAGATCGCGCCATTCTGGGACAATCCGGCTTCATGAACTTTGAAATGATTTTCAAACAGGCGTATCAGATTGGAGTGAAAGAATATTATGTAGAGCTGGAAGGTATGCCGGATGGCCGTACCCAGTTTGCTGGGGTGAAAGGCTGTGCGGATTATCTGTTAAAAGCAAAGTTTGTAAAGTAAGTAAAGTCTCAATTATATATAAGGTACGAATGAAAGCCAGTCTGTTGCAGGACTGGCTTTTTTGTCGGGATATAACTTCGGTCATCTGCCGGTTTGTTAAGGACTACCCGGCAGTCAGTGCTGTAAACCCTTTAGATGCTTCTCTTTTTATCATATTCCTTATTCGTATCACAGCTGTGAAACAGAAGAAATCCAACTGTGATACAAACGGAATCCATCTGTGAAACAAAAGGAACACAGTTGTGATATGCAATAGGAGTGTGGTGTGGAAAAATTCCCCATTTCCCCATTAATTCCCCACCACACTTCTGCGGTAGAGTAAAATTGGAAATGTTGTAAAATGATCTTTTATTATCTGACAACTAGCTTGTTAGTGGTTGTTTTTCTGTTCATTGCTGTTTTTGGCACGTCATTTGCAGTGTAAATAGATGTTGGGGAGACAAACAAGTTTCCCTCTATGAATATGATGATGAAGTTTAGAATTTAGAATAAGTGTAAGTATCTATCTCCCGATATTGTTTTCTAATATGTATTAGATTAGCAAAAACTTATCGATTGATAAAAGCCGTTCCGCCTGAGAAGGTAGAACGGCTTCTTTTATTTTATAGTTGCAGGGAGTTGGATAACTTTTCAAGCCATGCAGGCAGCATGTTCAGGTGGTTGATGCGCTCTTCTATATAAGAAGGGGCGAACAGGTTTATTTGTAAATCCTTGCATTTCTCCCGCAGGTTGTCTTCTACCGGATAATAACTGGCTAAAACGGCTAAAGAAATATCTCCGCCATATGTTTCGCGCACCGCATCAATCTTATAAATATCATTTTGGGTGACTTGTCCTGATTTACATTCGATAAAGATTAGTTTCTGTTGGTTGTTCAGCAGTACATCTACTTCATTCTTTGTCCTTGGATTGTTTCCCTCTGTCTGAAACAGGACGCTTTGCCATACCTCTGGGCTGTTGGGACGTTTTTGGCTCCATGATCTGACTTTGTGTGCTACCAGTGTTTCCCACCAGCGTCCTTTGAAAAACAACATGCAGGCGTTCGGTGTCGTTAGCCTGAGCAACACACGGTTCTGTTGGGCAACAAGAAAAGTACCTTGCCTCTGTTTGAAACGCAGTCCGTTTTTGAAAACACGTGATGCCGGAAGGCGTGACAGTTCCCTGTTACAGAAGATGTTGAAGAACTTCTGTATCATGGTATGCTCTTTCGGATATTGTTCGATGAACTGTTTGATCAGGCCGGAAGCCTGCACGTCGGTATTACTCAAGTGTTTGGCGTCCTGATATTCTGTCAGGATATTTCCGCTCAGTCCCAGTATCTCCTTGTTATCCAGTTGGCTTTTCATCGGGTATTTCTCAAAGCTGTCCAGTCGGATCAGTTCGCCCAATTGTGACAGGTAAAAGGCTGGGACGCTGTATTCTTTTGCGATGGTGAAAGCTGCGAATGCCATTACTTTGGTACCTTCCGACAGGTTGTAGGCAAATTCGGCGGAAGGATACGTTTGGTGTATTTTGCGGCAAACGTTACGGACATGTTCTCCGTCGTATGGTTCGGTCCGGTATAATGTCCGGCGGATGCTGTCGGGAAGGAGCGGAAATAGGGGAGCTGCCACCTCTTTTGTCTCATTCGTGCAAAGCAAATGCACATGGTCGGGCCCGAATTCTTTGATTCCGTGATAAACGGAGGTTATATCTTTGCCAAGTAATATGATCTGATGTTTCATGTTTTAAATCATGTATTAATTAAGGTTCTAAATGTAGTATTAATTTCGATATAATTCATATCTTCGTTGCCTAATCAATCGCTGTATATATAGCAAATGGAAATTTTTATTATTATCGGCCTTATCTTGTTGAACGGTATTTTGTCTATGTCTGAAATTGCTCTGGTGTCTGCCCGCAAGGCCCGGCTGGAACTGGATGCAAAAAGAGGTAATAAATCAGCGCAAACAGCTTTGAAGCTGGCTGGAGAACCCGACCGGTTTTTATCAACTATCCAGATCGGAATTACGCTAATCGGCATCCTGACCGGTTTGTATTCAGGAGAGGCGTTTGCCTATAACCTGGCAGAAGTGGTACGTCATGTGCCTGTGCTGGAGCCTTATGCACTCGGAGTATCTAAAACAATAATCGTTATAATTGTGACTTACCTGACTTTGATTATGGGTGAACTTGTTCCGAAGCGTATCGGTATGGGGTATGCCGAACGGGTTTCTATGTTGGTCGCTAAGCCGATGTACTTTTTATCGAAGCTGGCTTTGCCTTTTGTCTGGTTATTGTCGAAGAGCACTTCCCTTGTTATAAAAATTACCGGAATTAAAGCAAACGAAGAAAATAAAGTGACGGAAGAGGAGATCAAGGCGATTGTCAAAGAAGGCTTTGACGGAGGTGAAGTGCAGGAAGTGGAACAGGATATCGTAGAACGTGTGTTCAACCTGGGAGACCGTAATGTCGGTTCGATCATGACACACCGGAGCGATCTGGTATGGCTGGATGTCACCGACAGCATTGAGAAAATCCGTGAAAAGGTACAGGAAAACCTGTTTAATATATATCCGGTAGCATCCGAGAAGTTTGATAATATCAAAGGTGTTGTTTATCTGAAAGACCTGTTCGGCCGGATTGACGAACCTGACTTTTCGTTGGAAGAGGTAATACGTCCCGCCCAATACCTTCCCGAGAACCAGAGTGTGTATAATGCTTTGGAGCAGTTTAAGGAAGCACGTGTTAAATATGGTATTGTTACGGATGAATTTGGAGGAATCCAGGGAATTGTTACCCTGAAAGATATTATGGAAGGGCTGATCGGACAGGTTCCGGAAGTGGGAGAGGAGGCCGAGATCGTGCAGCGTGCCGATGGCTCCTGGTTGGTTGACGGACAGTATAACTTCTATGATTTTCTGGAGTATTTCGATATGGAAGATCTGTATGCCGAACACGATTATAATACGTTGAGTGGTCTGATCCTGGAAATTCTTGAACGCGTTCCGAAGACCGGTGAGACGCTGACCTGGCTGACCTTTGAATTTGAGATCGTAGATATGGACGGTGCACGTATCGACAAGGTGCTGGTGAAGAAGATCGATTGATAATCTTTAGTTAAAGGTTTATTGTGGAAGGTTTTTTATATAGACCAACTGGATTATTCAGGAATAAATCAAATGATTGGCGGAAATGAAGAAATTAAATTGCTTATTGATACTTATTGCAATAGCATCTGTTATAGTTCTTGAACCTAACTCTTGTAATGCACAAACGATAGAAAGAGAAAATGGCTGGTATTATATAATGGAAGGGAGGAAAGACAGTATCTCAAAAGAATCAATTATAACAGTCAAAGATTTTGCCTTTCTAAGATTGGATTCTTTCTCATACTCGGATAATAGAATGATGTATATGATTGTTGGGACTATAAACCA
This sequence comes from Parabacteroides caecihominis, assembly GCF_023656785.1. Taxonomy (NCBI): domain Bacteria; kingdom Pseudomonadati; phylum Bacteroidota; class Bacteroidia; order Bacteroidales; family Tannerellaceae; genus Parabacteroides; species Parabacteroides caecihominis. Next base: position 29,721 of record NZ_JAMOKS010000038.1, on the reverse strand, counting down.
ACCCCAAGTGAGTCGATGGGCAGACGCTACGGAAAGATCTATCGGTAAACGAATTTGTTTTGTTTTTGACAATAAAGTTATCACAGACCCGAAGGTAAATGCACGGATAGAAAGTGGTGCTTTCTCTATCTCTACTTATAAAGGGTATGATCTGAAAACTATGTTTCGGCAAATCAGAGAAGAAATGGACGTAGAACAGGAAAGAATTCACTGTTTGGAAAAAGGCGATTTAACCGATACCCTTGGATATAAGAAACTGGAAAGAGCTTTATTTGAGGAATTACAAAAGCCTAACTTTAGTAGTTGTGCCGAAGATTATATGAAATCTGAAGCATATCTGAATTATAAGACTTTCATTGGTAAAAATCCGGACTATATTGAAAGGCTGTTTCAAAGTTTTCTGTTCAAAAGTAGTCCTCAAGGGTTGTATGGTTATTTGATAGACGATATAATAAAAGAGAAATATCCCGATGCACCAAGTATCAGAGGGAATTCTGGAGAAGGGACAGGCAGTAAAGATTATGATATACTGACCTTAGAAGATTATCAAAAAACAATCCGGAAATTAATGGATATTGAGAGAAGCAAGAACAAAAGCGAGCTATCCCGTTAGGGCTTCAACCGGACCGGCAGAACTCTTATGCGAAGCAGGTTTGAAAAGCACCCTTCTTTTGTAATCAAAATAAGGGACTTTTGTATTCAAAGCATATATGTTTTAATGACGAAACATATATGCTTTGAAAAAGCCTTCAATATAGTTTTTCTCTCCTCACAATTCTTTGATCTTATGAAGTACCTCCATTTTTCCGAAGAGGATCAGCTTGTCGTTGGCTTCCAGCACCAGATCATCGGTCAGTGGGTCGACCACATAGTATTTTGTTTGTTTCAATCCGATCAGGTTTCGTACTTCTTTGGCTCGTTCTACTCCGACCAGGCGGATGCCGAAGTTCGTTTGGAAGTCGATCGTCTTTAGCGTCTGTCCGACTAAAGCTCCCGGTGTCTTTATTTTATACAAATGATGTGTTTCCGTTACCTGATACCAGCGCTGGAACAGGTCGCCCAGTAAACTCTGGGAGGCATAGGTTGCCGCATAATCCTGTTCCGGACGAATGATTTCCGATACACCGATCGAGCGGATCACCGTTTCATGAATGGGAGAGATCGAACGGACGATCAACCTGCTTGCATCCAGGCTCTTCAATAAGGCGACAGTCTGTACCGACGTTCCGAAATTCTTGCCGTAAGTAACGAAGATGGCATCCATTTCGCTCAACGGCAGTGTATTTAGTGCATCCCTGTCAGTCGTATCGAGGCTGACGGAGCCGGAGATCGTTTGTTTTACGGCCTCCACTTTATGCAGGTTCAGGTCGACACCTATCACTTCATCGCCGATACGGGTGAGATTTTCCGCGATGGCGCGTCCCAGATTTCCTAATCCTATAACCAGAAATTTCATAAGGCATTACATATTACATTAATATATTTTCCTGGGGATATGTGTAATCCCTCTTTTTGTACTCTCTCATAAAGCTGACCATGAATGTCAGTACCCCGATACGTCCGATTAACATCGTACAGATGATAATCAACTTTCCGGCCATGGAAAGCATAGGGGTGAAGTTCAGGCTCGATCCCACCGTACTCAAAGCCGAAACAACTTCGAATGTAAGTGTAAACACCGGTGTCCCTTCTTCCGTATAAGACAATATCCAGACAGCCAGCGAGGCAAAGATAAAATAGAAGACAATCGTTGCAAAAGCCCGGCGGATAGTGGCGGGAGATATCTCGCGTTTACGAACTTCAACCTTTTCCTTTTCACGGGAAACATTCAATGCCGTGGCAATAGCTACAAAAACGGTCGTTACTTTTAAGCCGCCACCAGTCGACATCGGAGCCGCCCCGATAACCATCAGGATAAGGGTCAGCATCAGCGTTACCGGACGAAGCGCATCCATATTTGCCACGGTGAAACCGGCCGTTCGGGGTGTCACGGCACCGAGCAGCGAATCTGCCAGCTTCCCTTTCAGAGGCAGGTCGGCCAACGTATTATTCATCTCAAAGAGGAAATAAAAGAACATACCTCCGACGATCAGGACCAGCGTACTTATTACTACTATATATGTATGGATATTGATGATACGGGGTGTATGGATATAATGTTTCTGTTGTCCGATAGCTATCATAAAAGTGTTAACGATGAAATGCCTTAGCAGTTTCAGATAATTGAAAACGATCGGGAATCCCAGGCCTCCGAAGATGATTAACAGGGAAATCCATACGTGCAGATTGTAGTTATGGGCCACTATCGGATCACACATATTGCCGCTCAGTGTGGAAATACCGGCATTACAGAAGGCGGAAACCGCATGGAAGATAGCAAAGAAGATATTATCCTGCGTAGTGGCTTCCGGCAACACGCCTCTGATATCCATATAGATAAAGTAGGCCCCGATCCCTTCGATAAAGAAAGTAACGAACAGAATATTCAGGATAACGCGGAACAACCCACCGATACGGTCTTCGTTCAGCATATCTTTCAGAACCAGTTTGCTGGTGAAAGAAGAATGCCCCATGAAAGAAAGGGCAAAGAAACTGGTAAAAGTCATTACTCCGATTCCGCCGATTTGTATCAGGATCATAATGATAACGTGCCCGATATGTGTAAAAGTAGTCGCTACGTCAACCGTAGTCAGTCCCGTTACACAGACAGAGGTCGTTGCCGTAAACAGCGCATCGACAAAATGGATCGGGCGGGTTGTCGCATTCGGCAGCATCAGCAATCCGGCTCCGATCAGGATTACGAATATGAAACTCAGCAGGAACAGCAGTGACGGCTTGATACGTGTTTGCATAAGCGTGAAAGTCTGCCGTGACAGATGGATCATACTGAGCAATAACATCAGCGTATAGACAAACAACGGCTTCGACAGGAAATCGAGGTATGGCAGTGACTGCTGGATCACTTCTCTGAAAAATACTTTTGCCGACAAAACGGCAAACAGCAGAAAGTAGATGCCGATATCCAGATATAAGAGCTTTTCCTGTATGATCTCACCGAACCGGACGATGTAGCGGAGCGTGATACCGATAAAAAATGCCAGTAAAATATAAATACGGCTCAGATATAAATGGTGTATGGTTTCGCTTGTCTGCTGGAACCCGAACTGGTAGATCAGTACGAATAAGGAAGCGATAGATGCCAGAAGAATGAGGCCTTCCGCGAATATATTCAGGATGCCTTTCATGTTCGCCCAGTACATCCGGCATGTGAACTGTATATGTTTTATATCCATTTTCAAGTATAATCTGCAGCAAAAGTATTAATAAAAGTAGTTGGAGGACAGAATAGTTCAGAAAGTTTAGATAAAGCATGTTAAAAAGAGAAAGATCAACGGTTTATCACAATATTGTTTTGTTTACATTATGGGCGATAAATGTTATTGTATGAGGTAAGATAGTAAATTATCAGATAAATAAGCTGTTATAAATATTGAAAAAATGATTCTGTGTGTTTTGTATATTGGATAAATGTTTATATTTGCAACTGTTTAACGTAATATTATGGAAACACATATGGAAAATAACAAGATGCTTTACTCGCATGTGTCTGTTGATTGCGTGCTGCTGGGCGTAAACGAAGATAAATTATGCGTACTGCTCGTAGAGCGGAAAATAGACAAGAGTGACGAAAAACATTATAAGCTACCCGGTAGCCTGATTTTTGAGAACGAAGATCTGGACACGGCTGCTTACCGTGTATTTAATGAAGCTACAGGTTTGAAACGCGTACCTTTGAAACAGTTCCGCAGTTTTGGCTCTCCTTCACGTACGAAAAATAAAGATGATATGCAGTGGCTGGAAAACGCTATGAAGCTGAAGATCGAACGGATCGTAACCGTAGCTTATCTGGCATTGAGTAAGATCGGACGGAAGTCGAACCCGACCAATAAATATAATTCACTGGCCTGGTTCCCTGTCGACGCACTGCCTTCTTTGCCATTCGACCATAAAGAAATCATCGAGGCCGCTGTGGAGGAAATACGTGAATGGGTTGAAAAGGAGCCATCCATCATTTTCGATTACCTGCCTTTGAAATTTACGGCCTATCAGTTGCGTCGTACGTACGAGATCATATATAATAAGGAAATGGATGTCCGTAACTTCCATAAGAAAATGGGGTCGTTGGAATATATCGTACAGACCGACGAGATCGAAACAGGAGTTGCCCACCGTGCCGCCCGTTATTATCGTTTCGACAAAGTGAAGTATAATAAGTTGCATTCGAAATTTAATAAGAATTAATCAGTGAATATATGTATTTGTTAGGTTGTGACATAGGTAGTTCTTCTGTGAAGGCCTCGATTGTAGATGCCAATTCGGGATTAACTATCGGGGCGGATTTCTATCCGAAAGAGGAAGCGCCTATTAAAGCTGTAAAACCCGGTTGGGCGGAACAGGAGCCGGATGATTGGTGGAAGTATCTGAAAGAAGCCATTAAAGGAGCGATTGCGAAAGCCGGTATTCAGGGGACCGATATCAAAGCGATCGGTATCTCTTACCAGATGCACGGACTTGTGCTGGTCGATAAGAAGATGGAGGTGCTGCGTCCTTCTATCATCTGGTGCGACAGCCGTGCCGTACCTTATGGAGACCGTGCGTTTAAAAATATAGGGGAGAAGCAATGCTTGTCCCACCTGTTGAATTCGCCGGGTAATTTTACCGCATCCAAACTTGCCTGGGTAAAAGAGTTTGAACCGGAGTTATTCCGTTCCGTTCATAAGTTCATGCTGCCGGGTGACTTTATCGCCATGCGGATGACAGGGGATATCGTAACAACCGTGTCCGGTTTGTCGGAAGGTATCTTCTGGGACTTTAAGAACGAACAGGTTTCTGAAGACCTGATGAACTATTTCGGATTCAGCAACGACCTGATACCTGAGATACGTCCGACATTCGGTTTGCAGGGGGAACTGCTCGGTTCCGTTGCAACAGAACTGGGGTTGAAGAAAGGTACACCTGTGACTTACCGTGCCGGCGACCAGCCAAACAATGCTTTGTCGCTGAACGTATTGAATCCGGGTGAGATTGCTGCAACTGGTGGTACTTCCGGTGTGGTGTACGGTGTAAACGGAAAAGTGAATTTCGATACCTTGTCGCGGGTAAATACCTTTGCCCATGTAAATCATTCTGCGGATCAGACAAGGTTGGGCGTATTGCTTTGTATCAACGGGGTAGGCATTCTGAATTCCTGGGTGAAGAAGAATGTGGCGCCCGAAGGAATCGGTTATCCGGAGTTGAACGAACTGGCAGCCGGTATCCCTGTCGGATCGGGAGGACTGTCCATTCTGCCGTTTGGTAATGGTGCCGAACGTATGTTGCAGAATAAGCAGATCGATTGTTCGATACACGGCCTGAATTTTAATATTCATAGCAAAGCCCATATTGCCCGTGCCGCTCAGGAGGGCATCGTGTTCTCTTTCAAATACGGAATGGATATCATGAACGAAATGGGAATCGATATAGATGTAATCCGTGCCGGTAGTGCCAATATGTTCCTGAGTCCGGTCTTCCGTGATACTTTGTCGGGTGTGACCGGAACGGTGATCGAGCTGTTCGATACAAACGGCGCTGTAGGTGCTGCCAAGGGAGCCGGTATCGGTGCCGGTATTTATCAGTCGGCCGAAGAAGCATTTGCCTCCCTCAAGAAAATCGATGTGATTGAACCCGACGGACTGAAGGCGGACAAATATTGTGCAGCTTACAGCATATGGAAAGAACGGCTGGACAAACTGATGTGTGAGAATAACATACCAATGTAATATAAATCATTAAACAATTAATTTCATGGACTTTTATAAAGGTGAAAAAGAATTCTTCCCGGGAATAGGAAAGATTCAGTTTGAAGGACGCGATTCAAAGAATCCGATGGCATTTCATTATTATGATGAAAACAAGGTGGTAATGGGTAAAACATTGAAAGACCATCTTCGTTTTGCGATGGCTTACTGGCATACATTATGTGCCGAAGGCGGTGACCAGTTTGGCGGAGGAACAAAATCATTCCCCTGGAATGCAGCTTCCGACCCGATCAGCCGTGCCAAATATAAGATGGATGCAGCTTTCGAATTCATGACTAAATGTAGCATTCCTTATTACTGTTTCCACGATGTGGATGTGGTGGACGAAGCTCCTACACTGGTTCAGTTTGAGAAAGACTTGCAGACAATGGTGGAACATGCCAAAGGTTTGCAACAGGCAACCGGAAAGAAACTGTTATGGTCTACCGCCAACGTCTTCAGTAACAAACGTTATATGAACGGTGCGGCAACCAATCCTTACTTCCCTGCACTGGCTTGCGCCGGAACGCAGATTAAGAATGCTATCGACGCTTGTATCGCTTTAGGTGGCGAGAACTATGTATTCTGGGGTGGTCGTGAAGGTTATATGACCTTGCTGAATACAGATATGAAACGTGAAAAAGACCATCTGGCTATGATGCTTACTATGGCACGTGACTATGGCCGCAAGAATGGTTTCAAAGGCACGTTCCTGATCGAACCGAAACCGATGGAACCGACAAAACATCAGTACGACGTAGACTCGGAAACAGTTATCGGCTTCCTGCGCCACTATGGCCTGGATAAAGATTTCGCTTTGAATATCGAGGTGAACCACGCGACTCTGGCCGGACATACATTCGAACACGAATTGCAGGCAGCTGTGGATGCCGGCATGTTGTGCAGTATCGATGCAAACCGCGGCGACTATCAGAATGGTTGGGATACCGACCAGTTCCCGATGGATATTTACGAACTGACTCAGGCATGGCTGGTCATCCTTCAGGGTGGCGGTCTGACAACCGGGGGTACGAACTTCGACGCAAAGACTCGTCGTAACTCGACAGACCTGGACGATATCTTCCTGGCTCATATCGGTGGTATGGATGCGTTTGCCCGTGCTCTGATTACGGCTGCCGCTATTCTCGAAAACTCTGATTACACCAAAATGCGTGCCGAACGTTATGCCAGCTTCGATGGTGGCGAAGGTAAAGCTTTTGAAGACGGCAAACTTACCCTGGAAGACCTGCGTACGATCGCTCTCCGCGACGGAGAACCGAAACAGATCAGCGGTAAGCAGGAGTTATATGAGATGATTCTCAATTTATATATATAATTAGTTACAAGGAGTAACTCTTTCCCCTCTGGAGAGGGGATTAAGGGGTGTGTTAAATTTAGTCCTATAACTGGCATTAACACACCCCCTGCCCCCTCTCGAGAGGGGAAAAGTTACTCTTAATCTGGTAAACATGAAAAACAACAACAGTTATATTTTTGGTATCACCCTCGTTGCTACCCTGGGAGGGTTATTATTCGGATATGACACGGCTGTTATCTCCGGAACAGTAGAATCACTACGAAAATTTTTTATTGAACCTTACGGATTACCGCTCGACCAGGCCAATTCGCTGGAAGGGTTTGTTGTCAGCAGTGCGCTGATCGGTTGTATCCTGGGTGCCTCTTTTGCTGGATGGGTCAGCCAGCGTTACGGACGTAAGCCGACGCTGATCGTGGCGTCTATCCTTTTCCTGCTTTCGGCTATCGGTTCGGCCTGGCCCGAATTCGGTCTGGGATTACCGGGGAGCGGAGATCATACTTACATGTATTTATTTGTGGCTTACCGTATTCTTGGTGGTATCGGGGTCGGCCTGGCTTCGATGGTTTCGCCGATGTACATTGCCGAGATTGCTCCGGCAGACCGTCGTGGTAACCTGGTTTCGTGGAACCAGTTTGCAATCATCTTCGGTATGCTGGTCGTTTATTTCGTGAATTACACGATCGCCTTGCAAGGCGATGCTTCCTGGTTGCATACGGTTGGATGGAGATGGATGTTTGCTTCTGAAATTATTCCTGCCGTATTCTTCTTTACCCTGCTGATGTTTGTTCCTGAAACGCCCCGTTACCTGGTGATGCGCGGAAAGACGGAAAAGGCATTGACCATTCTCGATCGCCTGATGGGAAAAGACGAAGCGGCGAAAGAACTGGTCGACATAAAAGAAAGTTTCAAGGAAAAGGCGCCCTCCATGCGTCCTTATTTCCGTTTTATGGGAGCATGGCTTGTTTTGTTCTTGTTGGCCTATGGAGCCTTGGAATTGGCCGGAAATACAAGTGCTCTGGAGATTGCCCTGATCGGCAGTTTCTTCGTTTCGCTGGCGTTCCCGATTCGTTCCTACGGTGTACTTATTATTATGGTAGGTATCCTGTTGTCGGGATTCCAGCAGTTTGTCGGTATCAACGTAGTGCTTTATTATGCACCGGAGATATTTAAGACGATGGGAGCCGCTACCGATGCCGCTTTGTTGCAGCAGATTGTGGTAGGGGCTGTGAACCTGTCGTTTACTGTGCTGGCAATCTTTACGGTCGATAAGTTCGGCCGCCGTCCGTTGATGATTATCGGTGCGTTGGTGATGGCCGTTTCCATGATTATCCTGGGAACAACATTCTATACACACTCTGTCGGTGTGGGGTCGTTGGTTTGTATGCTGGTGTATACTGCCGGTTTCGCTATGTCATGGGGACCTGTTTGCTGGGTATTGCTGGCGGAAATCTTCCCGAACTCTATCCGTTCGACGGTGATGAGTATTGCCGTTGCCGGACAGTGGATAGCCAACTTCCTTGTTTCATGGACTTTCCCAATGCTGGACAAGAACCAGTATCTCACGGAAACATTCAACCACGGTGTGGCTTACTGGATTTACGGCTTGATGGGTATCCTTGCCGCTGCCTTTATCTGGAAATTCGTTCCCGAAACGAAAGGTAAGACATTGGAACAGATGGAACAGTACTGGAAGAGATAATTTATTTTCCATATGAATAGAGGGGCTGTCATATCTTTTGGCGGCCTCTTTTTGTTTTCTCTTGCATAATCTTATCATCTGTTTTACTGCTTTTTTGTACATTTGTCTGCGTTAAAAAAGACTTTTAGTATGCCTATTATAAAACGGATCCTGATCTGGTGCAGGAATATCCTTCTATTCCTGTTTATATCCAGCATCCTGGCGGTGGTGGCCTATAAATTCATTCCTGTTTATTATACGCCATTGATGCTGACACGACTGTACGACCAGTATAAATCGGGGAAGCCTTTCAAACTCGAACATACGTGGGTTCCGCTGTCGAAGATAGCCCAACCGTTGGTGCAGGCCGTGGTCGCTTCCGAGGATAATCTGTTTCTCGACCACAACGGTTTTGATATCGAACAGATACAGAAAGCACGTGATGAGGCGGAGAAAGGAAAGCGGGTGCGTGGCGCCAGCACCATATCCCAGCAGACAGCCAAGAATGTCTTCCTGCTTCCAACGAAAAGTTATATACGAAAAGGCATAGAAGTCTATTTCACCCTGTTGATCGAATGGATATGGGGCAAAGAAAGGATTATGGAAGTCTATCTCAATTCGATTGAGATGGGAGACGGCATCTACGGAGCGGAGGCGGTAGCCAAAGCCCATTTTAAGAAGCAGGCCTATCAGCTGACCCGTGAAGAAGCGGCTTTGGTCGCTGCGTCCCTGCCGAATCCCCGTAAGTTTAATTCCGGTAAACCTTCCCCTTATATGTTGAAGCGGCAGGGGCAGATTCTTTCCTTGATGGGTAAACTGCTAAAGATACAGATGGGTTACGGAGCCGGTGAAATAGAAAATACAAACAAAAAGATAAAAAAGAGAAAAAAATGGAGAGCTTCACTTATCACGACCTCGGACATATCGCTTATACCGATGCTTTAAAGGTCCAGACGGAAGCGTTTGAGACGCTGCTGCATGCAAAAGTGTGGGGCGGACAAGGAGAGAATAAACTGTTTTTCTGCGAACATGAGCCGGTGCTGACAATCGGTAAGAGCGGGAAAGACACAAACTTGCTGATCCCTGCCGAACTGCTGCAACTGCGGGGCATTTCCTTCTTTCATACGAACCGGGGAGGGGATATCACCTATCATGGTCCCGGGCAGATTACCGGTTATCCGGTATTCGACCTGGAGCATTGGCAGCTGGGACTTAAACAATATATTCATCTCTTGGAAGAGATCTTTATCCGCTTCCTGTCTCTCTACGGGATAAAAGGGGAGCGGCTGGAAGGGGCGACCGGGGTCTGGATCGACCCGCTGGTAAAAGGCCGTGCCCGTAAGATATGTGCCATCGGGGTGAAGAGCAGCCGGTATGTCACTATGCACGGTTTTGCGCTGAACATCAATACGGATTTAAGCTATTTCTCCCTGATTAATCCTTGTGGCTTCACAGATAAAGGCGTCACTTCGCTGGAAAAGGAATTAGGCGGAAAGCAGGATTTCGAACTAGCTAAAACACAACTTCATTCATTATTCTCAGAACTGTTTCCCTGATGGATTATAAAATACATTTCGCTCCTTTGCAAGGATATACCGATGCCGTGTACCGGGAAGTCCATCACCGTATATTCGGTGGGGTGGAGAATTATTACACCCCTTTTGTGCGTGTGGAGAAAGACGGTTTCCGTAACAAAGATATCCGTGATATCGCTCCGGAAAGAAATTCGGAAACACCGGTGATTCCCCAACTGATTGCTGCTACTCCCGATGAGTTCCGCCGTCTGGCAGCATTGTTCCGGGAAAAGGGATATCGGCAGGCGGATATCAATATGGGGTGTCCTTTCCCTATGCAGGCGCGTTTGCACCGGGGGGCGGGGATTCTTCCTTTTGTAGAAGAGGCGGAGGCTTTGTTGCAGATGATCCGGGAGTTCCCGGAGATGAGCTTTTCGGTTAAACTCCGGTTGGGTTGGAATGCCCCGGATGAGGTCTTTGCCTTGCTTCCGGTTATGAACTCCCTGCCTCTGGCTCATGTTACTTTGCATCCCCGGATAGGCACGCAACAATACAAAGGGAATGTGGATACAGACAGTTTCGCCCGTTTCTATGAGGTATGCAGGCATCCGCTTTTTTATAACGGAGATTTGAACAGCCTGGAAGATATAGACCGGATTCTCTGCCGGTTTCCCCGTCTGGCAGGTGTGATGTCGGGGCGTGGCCTGTTATCCTCTCCCTGGCTGGCAGCGGAATATGCAGCAGCTGGCAACGGTTTTACGGATGAAGAAAAGAAAGCGAAACTGCTTCATTTCCACACGTTGTTGTTTGAAAAATACAGCAGTGCGCTTGAAGGAGGCGACCATCAGATACTGGCCAAAATGAAAACCCTTTGGGATTACCTGTTGCCGGAGGCTGAGAAACGTCTGCGGAAGAAGATACTGAAAAGCAACCAACTGCCTACTTACCTTCAGGCCGTGAAGGAACTGTTACAATAGTTGAATCAGCCTTCGCCGGTGCGATTGTATCGGCAGGGGCAAGCGGGATAATCGGTAATAACTTCCTTCTCCGGCGGAAAAACTCGGAGAGATGGGAGAAGTCTTTCTTGAACATGACACCTACGCCCTGAGTTGTTAACGCTCCGTTGAGGTATTTGTACATATCATTTGCATGATTGTATGCTTTCAGGCGGATTTCTCCGCTGGGAGTTAACTTGTATTCCAGGTCGAACTCACCTACAAAATCATTCTTTTGCTGATACGTATTGTTCCTGTATCCGAAACTGCCGTTGAACAGCAGGCGGTTGTCGAGCAATTGGCTGGAAAGTAACATTTCCACCTCCGTATCCTGTATGCCGTCTTCGCTGGTACGGATATTCGTTCCGATCTGTACCTTGTCGGTCAGGCTGTTCAGGATACTTGAAATCTGGGATGAGATGGCAGAAGAAGCTACTGCGCTGAACTCGCTCGAACGGTAAGCATTCTGAGAATAGTCGGGTGTGTAGAACTTATTCAATACCAGCAAATAGATGATCTGACGCGTCATCATATCTTCGGTATCGACCAATGCCTTCATCTGCCGTTCTATCTCTTCGTTGGTGCCGGGCAGTTCCAGGTCGAATGAGATTGCCGGACTGCGCAACATACCATCCAGGTTAAGCACGCAGTTGACGGGGACGTTGGTTCGTGGACTTTCCCTGGCAAGCCCTTCATCCAGATCACGCAAGTTGGCTGTCAGGTTATAAATAGCATTTATATGCATCGTCGCATCGAAAGGATCGCCACGGAAGTCGATTGCACTGCCTTCACGTATCTTAAAGTCTTTATGGATAATCTGCTGTAAGCTGAAATTATAGTTACCGCTGACGATTCCCATGTTGCCATACATGCGTAAGTCCGTTTTTGTCCCGTATTCTATCTGCATGCTTCCGCTGCAATTACCGGTTATTTTGTCGCCGGCAATCGGGTCCATAATCAGTTCGATCCTGGCATCGGGAGTGATATCGAGCAGGAAGTTCATGCGCATTTCGGCCCCTTCCTCTTCTTCATTGTTTACAATCTTCAGGGAATCCCGCGATAAAGTTCCGTTGGCCAGATCTTTCAATTGTTTTTTATCCACAAAAGTGATAAAGTCATAGTCGGCAGCTGTAGTATTGTTGATGAAGTCGAGGGTAATGGACGTCTTAGGATCGCTCCGCATATTGATATCGAAGTTGATTAGCTTGTCATTTCCTTTGATGGAGGCCGAACCACTACCGAAAACGGTACCGTAGATCAGTGGATTCAGTTTGCGGGTAGCGTTGAATACCAGCATATTCTTTGTCTTGACATTCACGTCGAAGCTGACATCTTTGAAGTGGTTATGATAGACGCTCATGTTGACGGTACCCGGATTGCCGAACTCGTCGTGAACCGTCAGGTCGCGCATATTTATGGAACCGGCATCCATGTAGATGGAGTCGGAGAATGTATAATACGTATTGGTATATTCGATACCCAGGCCGCCGTCCAGCACGTATGCGTCGCCCTCTACGGTCAGCGCTTTGAACGGGCCGTGTAGGTGGACGTTTCCGAATCCCCGTCCTTTCATGTTTTTGGCAACCTTTTCCACAAAAGGATGGAGGAATCCCAGGTTGATATCGTTGGCATCGAAGAACAGGGAGAGTCCGGCATTTTGTCCGACCGGGAAGATATAGCCGCTTACGTCGGTCCATGTCGTATCGTTTTTATAGATGCTGCCCAGCATCAGGATACCTTTCTGGGCATCGTCCCACTCGCTGAACAGATTTAGCCGGCCGAGGGGAGTCTGGTTAAATGAAAAGTCATTTATTTCAAGGTCGGTGTTCAGCATGCGACTTCCGTAAAGGTCGCAGATATTGAATGTACCCGTTGCTTTCCCGGCAAACTGTAATACCGGAATGTTCAGTATATCGAATATATAACTGAGTTCAACCTGTTTCAGAGCCATTAAAAGGGTATCTGCCGGATTTTTGGAGATACTCCCGTCCAGCAACAACGATTGTTTTTCGTTGCCTACCCTGAATTTATGGATATCTATTTTACCGTCGGCTATTCTGATATCCGACGGATGGATGATCCATAGAGAATCGTTCAGCACCAGCTGGCTCTCTTTCACGGCAATATCGGTCCGTAGCATGGCAGGCTTCTTCTCCTGTTCCTCTTCCGTAAAGAGGGCGGAAGCCGAAAGTTCGGCACGAAATTCTTTTTCCTTGTTGTTTGCCCATCCGATCAGCGTATTGATCCGGTTATCCTTGGCATCCACTTTCAGATCGAGGTAGTTGCGAAGTCCTTTCTGGTTGTAGTTGATCGCTTTTAATAGCAGGTTGATGTTTTCCTGCGGGTTGTCGCATGTCAGATAGCCGGATTCGAACATGGACTTGCCCAGCCTGAACTTGGGGAGGAAGGCTTCGATGCGGAATTTGTTATACAGGTTGTTGTAATGCCCCGTGATACGTGCCTGGTTTACTACTGTTACCGGCAATTTGAGTGTTTCGGATATTTTCTCTGTGTTTTCCACAGTCAGCAACAGCGAGAAATTGTTTTCTTCAACCTGCTGCTTTTTCTGGGTGGCATTGATAAGCGCCGGAATATATCCTTTGAAGGTATTCATGAAACTCGGGATGATCGTTTTGAACGAGTAAGCACCCGTCACTTCCCCGTTCAGAATGTCGGACGAGATCGTCAGATGGCGATCCAGCGAATGACCGGAGGCCGTTACCTGGAACTTTTTCAGGAAAAAGCTGCTGGGCGCTGTGAGGAAGGACAGACTGTCTATCGTGATGTTCCCCTCCAGGTTATCTATATTGTTGCCGGTGAAGTCGGCGTTTAGGGATAACGAGATGTCCGGCGATTCGTATTTATCGATCAGGTGGAGGCTGTCCGGGCGGAAATGTTCCAGATTGGCGGTGAAGTTGAACATGGAGTTCTTTCCTTCGTGGCGGAACATACCCTCTGCATACAACTTACCGTTCGGATCGTTCACCTGTACCATTCCGTCAAAGCTGTTTTTCTTGAAATTTCCGGATAACTGAATATCTTCGTATTTGTATTTCTTGTATTCGAATTCGTCGATATTTGCTTTGATATTACCAAAGAAACTGCTGTTTTTATGCCGTTTGGCATCGACCGATATGTTCAGCTTGGCGTTACCGTAAGGGTTGCCTTCGTCGAAAAGTTCGTTCAGAAGCAGGCCGGAGGTGGAAACATGTCCTTTCAGGTAGGCTGTGATATTATTTTCTTTATCACTACCGAATATCATATCGGTTTGTACGGAGCCGATAGCCGAAGAGAACTTTCCGAAAGCCACCAGGTTATCGAAGAAGCCGGATATCTCCCCGGTAAAGTTGATTGTGCCCAGTCTGATAACCGGATCGGGCAGCACGACCGGTTTTTTATTGAAATTGTTTATCAGTCCGCTCAGTCCGTCGGTGGTAATATACATTTTGTTCACCTGTCCGAAGATATAGGCATCTTCCGGGTGGCTGATTCCTTTCAGGTCCATTTTCCCGATAAACAGCATCTTGTCGCTGTATCGTAATGTCAACTGTTTCAGGTTGATATTGTTGATGGCTCCGGAGGCTTCGGCCGAAAGTTCGATGGTTTCGGTGAAATTACTAAAGGCAGGAACGAAGGACGAAAGGTCTTTCAGGCAGATTTGCGACGGAGATATGTTCAGCGCCAGCGGTGCATGGTTCAGCAGCTCGGAAGCATTGTTGATTTCGCGCATGTCTATCCTGGCCTTGCTTATTTTCAAATCGGTTTCCGGTAACTTGATTTCGAAGTTATTGATAAACGTGCTGTCGCGGTTGCCGATGATATTCATCGAGAGTTTATTCAACGTAAAGCCGGATGCCTCGTCGAAACTCATCTTTTTGATGTTCGCGTTGAGACTGTCCTTATTGAACGCTTTCATGGAAATCTTGGCACTCAGGTTTTTGATATCCACATGTTTGGCGTTGAACTTACCGGGCGTTTGCGCCTCGCTCTCCACATCGAACCGGAAATTCCCGCGGCGTATCAGGATGGAGTTGAAGCGCAGGTCGATATTCGGATTCTTCTTCATCGTATCTTTGCTGGCGAAAGCGTCGATAACGAACTGGAGGTTCAACGGACTGTCGGGAGTCTTTTTATTGAGATTGACCGAAAAGCCGAATAACCGGACCGTAGAGAATACAAATTTACCTTTGAGCAATGGGAGGACTTCGAAACCGGCAGCCACATGATTTGCCTCGAATAAGGTCTTACCAGCCTCGTCTTCCAGGTATAAGTTGTCGAGTACCACGCGGTTGAACCACTCGATATTTACATTTCCTATCTTTACGGGCACACCGAGATGGCTGGATAATTCTGTCGATGCAATGCCGGAAACCTGAGATTGGATATAAGGTATCTTCAATAAAATGAAAGGCATTGCATAGAATATCCAGAACAAAACAAGTAGGGTAATGATTATGTATTTTAGTCCTCTGATATCTTTACTATATTTTAAACGCAAATCTACAACAATATCGCGATAGATTTCATTAAATTTGCACAAAAAAAACGAGAGAAGAGTATGAGTGTAACAATATTGGGGATAGAATCATCCTGTGATGATACTTCCTCTTCCGTAATACGCGACGGCGTGATGCTGTCGAACGTGATAGCCAGCCAGGCCGTTCACGAGGCTTATGGCGGTGTCGTTCCTGAACTGGCTTCGCGGGCACACCAGCAGAATATTATTCCGGTGGTTGCTGAAGCCATCAAACGGGCCGGTATCGATAAATCGGAACTGAGCGCTGTCGCTTTCACACGAGGGCCGGGATTGATGGGTTCCCTGTTGGTCGGGACCTCTTTTGCCAAAGGATTTGCCGCCTCTCTGGATATCCCGATGATCGAGATTAACCATTTGCAGGCCCATGTGCTTGCCCATTTCATCAAGGAAACGCCGGAAGATGATCATGCGCCTTCTTTCCCTTTCCTTTGTTTGCTGGTGTCGGGTGGCAATTCGCAAATCATCAAGGTGAACGCATATAACGACATGGAGGTGATAGGCCAGACAATAGACGACGCGGCCGGCGAAGCCTTCGACAAATGTGCCAAGGTGATGGGATTGGGTTATCCCGGTGGTCCGGTGGTGAACCGTCTGGCCAACGAAGGAAATCCGAAAGCCTTCGCTTTCAGTAAACCGCATATTCCGGGATACGATTATAGTTTCAGCGGGTTGAAAACCTCTTTCCTTTATACGTTGAGGGATCGGTTGCAGGAAGATCCCGATTTTATCGAAAAGAACAAACAAGACCTCTGTGCTTCCTTACAGTCTACAGTGATCGATATCCTGATGGATAAGTTGCGCAAGGCAGCGAAAGACCTGAATATAAAAGAGGTGGCGGTAGCCGGAGGTGTATCGGCAAACTCCGGTTTGCGTGATGCTTTCCTGGATCATGCCAAGCGGTATGGTTGGAAGGTACATATCCCGAAGTTTGCGTTTACAACAGACAACGCAGCGATGGTCGCCATTACAGGTTATTATAAATACCTCGATAAGGATTTCTGCCCGATGGATGCAGTTCCTTTCTCAAGGGTTGTTATTTAAAGAAGAATACAAAGGTTGGAAGAAATATACTATCATACTATCATATTTCGATATAAGTAGTTGTATACATGTTTGTTATAGTATGATAGTAGCTGTTTTCAACGATCATTTATCTATCATACTACTATCATTTCCTACTTAAAAAATGGGATAGACAGTATACTGTTTTTAGTAATTATATAGCTTAAAATCAGTGGCATAGAAGCAAAAGTTACTTGACACCCGGGTCTCGATACCCTTGACACCCGGGTGTAGGCATCGTCGAGATGGGGGTGTAAAAAGGGGTGGAATGGGCATCCCGGCAACAAAAAGTCTGTGTTCGAGTGAAATTAAGTCATAGTTTTGGGATAAAAAGGTAGTAATCTGACGAATGATAAGATGCCATAGGCGGTTGTAACCAACGCCTTTGTCGGGTTAAAAAGACTGTCTGTTGGTTAAAATAGAGTTAAAATGATGGTTGCATGATAGGTAAATGATAGTATAAAAACGTACTGTCATAGTTTAAATGATTGCTATATAGTTATTTATATGTCGTAATGACAGTATGATAGTATATTCCGTGAAAACCTCTTGCGTTGAGAGGGATAATTCTATTTTAGAAGAATTGAGTTGTCTATTTATAATGACTGGTTGTAACTGCTTCCCCTCTTGAGAGGGGGTAGGGGGTGTGTTAAAGCCAGTCAATAAAAACAGACCTTGTTACAGGTTTATTTGCCGTCTGCTTCAGCTGACGGATTGGTAAATTATCTATTTCTCCGGACTTTAGTCACATTTCTCTATGATTACACATATTGATAATTAATGGAAATGTGGCTAAAGCCAAAACAATAGTTAGACATCCAAACCGTCAGTTAAAACTGACGGCAAATGAATCTGTAATGACCAAGTGACTCTGATTTTTAAGGCTTATATCCTTAACTTAATGACATTGAGCTGAAGCAGACGGCAAATGGACCTGTAATAGTCAAGTAACTCTGATTATGATAGTTGATAGGTGGGGATATGACACACCCCCTTCCCCCTCTCGAGAGGGGAATCAGTTACAACCAGCTACTATAAACAGACTCGTTTCTGATAATTATTAAAACATTTAAACCTGATAATAAAACGATATGAATAATAATAATTCGCTCAGCGAACAACTTGGCGGACTTCTCCGTTCGAAAGGTTTGGTAATGGGTACGGCGGAAAGCTGTACGGGCGGACGTATTGCCAATATGGTTACCCTGGTGGCTGGTAGTTCCGATTATTTTGTCGGAGGCGTTGTTTCTTATAGCAACGAGGTGAAACATAATGTGCTCGGAGTTTCGGAAGACAGTTTGCGTCTTTACGGTGCTGTGAGCCGTGAAGTGGTGGAACAGATGGCGCAGGGAGCTATCCGTACATTGGGATGCGATTGCTCGGTGGCGACGTCGGGAGTTGCCGGACCAGGCGGGGGAAGTCCCGAAAAACCGGTAGGAACAGTCTGGATCGCTGCCGCTTTGAAGGAACAGGTCGTTTCGCATTGTTATCATTTCGGTACGGTGCGGGCCGAAAACATACAGTCGGCAGCCGATGCCGCTTTGACAATGTTACTGGAACTTTTACAGAAGTCCGATGGATAAATTTATAGAACAACAGCGATTGATCTATCCGATGTCGGACGAAGCCATCCGGCTTCTGATCGATGAGATGGACGAGGTTTCTTTCCCGAAGGGCGATCTTCTTATCAGGGAGGGCGACCGTGATCCGTTCGTGTGGTTCGTCAGGAAGGGATTGATCCGTTCATATGTCGAAAGGGAAACGAAAGACATCACATTATGGTTCGCTTCGGATGGCGAAATGATAAATTTCGTCTACCGGGATATTGCCGCTTATAATATCGAGATGGTGGAAGATTCGGACTTGCTCCGTATCCCTGCCCGCAGGCTGGAAGAACTTTTCGAGCAGTCGCACGACATTGCTGTCTGGGGACTCAAACTGCTTGATTATTATCTCCGGGAGTATGAAAATTATTTTATTAATGATAGCTGGAGTGATGCCCGTGAGCAATACGAAGCCTTGTTGCGCAGCAATCCCGAACTTTTCCAGCGAGTACCTCTCAAGCATATCGCTTCTTATCTCCAGATCACTCCTCAATCGTTGAGCCGTATTCGTTCTTCTTCTAAATAAAAAGAGCAGACCGAAATTATCCTATGGTAATTTTTCTCTGAAAAGACCTCCCTACCTTTGCAGCCGGAAACCAAAAGTGAGTTGATTTATGAATAAAGACAAAGCTCTCTTCCGCCTGGAAAGGGAGAAATTATTGTTGACAGGTGAGATTCCCCGCTTATTTATGAAGTATGCACTTCCCGGTGTTGCGGGATTGTTGTTCTTGGGTATACAATCTGTGATCGACGGGATTGTGTTGGGACGTTTCGTAGGAGCCAATGCGCTTGCCAGTGTGAATCTGGTTTTGCCGTGTTACAGTTTGATTTCGGCATTTGCAATCGTGATGGGTATCGGGGGGCAAACCCTCGTCAGTATCAGCCTCGGAAGAGGGGATAAGCAGGAGGCTAATAACGCTTTGCGCTCAGTATTCGTGTTTTTGCTGGGGATGTCTGTGGTGGTGAGCCTGGTTATTTTTCTGTCAGCAGGAAAGATTGCTTCTTTTTTGGGAGCGAACGAAGTGTTGTTACCCGATGCGGTACATTATATACGGGCACTCGTTCCTTTCTTCCCGCTGCTGTGTGCGATGTTTTTCGGTGACTACATAATCAAGGCGATGGGGCATCCGTTGTATGCGACCTCTGTTATGGGGATGACTGTGGTTCTGAATATTGTTCTGGACCTCGTGTTTGTTGCCGTTCTGGGGTGGGGCGTTATGGGAGCCGGACTGGCTACCGGTATTGCTTTTACGATGGGAGCCTGTTTTAACGTGCCCCGTTTATTTTCACGTCATGAAGTGGTTGCCGTGCAGCGTGGACGCTATGACCAGCGGCTGGTATGGAATGCCTTCTATAACGGTTCGTCCGAAGGTATGTCGGAGTTGTCGGTGGCGATTACGGTATTTCTTTTCAATATTACCATGATGAGGTATCTGGGAGAGAGTGGGGTGGCTGCATTTACGGCAATCAATTATATATTGTTTATCGGAACGACCGTATTCCTTGGTATATCGGATGGGATCATTCCTATTATCGGGTATAATTACGGGGCCGGACAACAGGAACGTATCAAATTGATCCTGAAATTGGCGGCGCGGACTAATTCGCTGATCGGGATCGGTTTGTTTTTGCTGTTGTTGCTGTTTGGCGAGCAGGTGATCGGACTCTTTTTCAAGGATCATGGGAGCGAGGCTTTTGAGATTGCTTCGAGGGGTGTTTCGATTTATTGTTTCGCTTTCTTGTTGTGTGGACTGAATATATTGGCTTCCAGCTATTTTACGGCGATAGGGAATGCTAAGATATCTATTATTATCTCAGCTTTGAGAGGACTCGTATTTGTGGGAATCGGCATACTTGTCCTCCCTGCCGTGTTCGGTATCGATGCCATCTGGTATGATGTACCGATCGCTGAGATATGTACCTTGTCCGTTTCTTTCTGGCTGGTACGTAGGTCGTTATTTAATAATCGGAGCAATTAACCGGTATCCTTTTTCATTCGGATGCAATCCGTCGGAGAAGAGGGATTCGTCTATCTTTCCGTTGGGCAGGAGTAAGGCTGGTCCTGCATCGCCGAACAGGCAGTTTTCCTCCTCGGCCATCGTCCGGATATTCCGGTTGATGTTTTTCACCCAGTCCTCATGTTCGCGACGGGGAAGGATACCCATTACCTGGATCGTTGCTTTCGGCTGGCGGTTACGAACGGCTGTGATAAGGAATCGTAGACCTTCTACAATGTCTTCGTCCGTACTGGAACCCATATTGTTTGTTCCGATCATCAGGACGACCTTCTCTGCTTCGTAACCGTCCAGTTCATCGTGGTAGATACGCCAGAGTGCGTTTTCGATGCGGTCGTAACCATATCCCAGGTTCTGGAAACCGGCGGCTGCCATGTATTTCTTCCAGCTTTCCGGACCTCTGCTTCGCGGACCGGCTGGTTCGCCTCCCCAGAAATGCGTAATTGAATTGCCTATGATAACGGCTTTGGGAGGATGCTGCTTGATATGGCTTACTATTTCGCGATGGCGTTTTTGCCATTCGTAATTGTTCGGTTCGCGGCGTTGGGTTACCGGTTGGCAGGTAGGGCGGTTACCTTCCGGGATACGGAGTATTTCACGTACTTTCTTTTCTACGGCTGTTGCCTGAGCCTGTGCACCCAGGTCGGAGGGGTGTACGTAATCTACCCAGGCATCCGACGAGTAATCGAGCTCGTCGTGTGTCAGGTAGTAGAGGTCTTTCGCTCCTTCCGATTGTAGTATTTCGAAACCTTTTTGCGAACCTCTGTTGAGGCGGGTATATAGTTCATATTGTCCCTTGTCGGTCGGTGCATTGCTATATCCGGCGTGTTCGACAAGCAGGATGGGAGCGTTGCGGGTCGCCCTGATTTGTTTTACAGCGGCAACGACCAGGTCTGTAACTTCCTGTTCGGTGTTTGGTGTCAGGTTAGGCAGACAATCCAGGATATATATACGTGCATCCTGCTCTATGATGTAGTTCAGCACCTCCTTTTCCAGTTTCCCGTTTCCGGAAAATCCCAGGTTGATAAGCGGGTAGCCCAGCGAACGTTGCAGGATATTGGCCCAGGCCATAGCCGGACGGGAGGAGCAGGCTCCTTGTGCGATGGAGGTACCATAGAGTACGACCGGCTTTTCCGGCGATTGCGGGATAAAGGTCAGTTCGCTGTCTTCGGGAGTGCCGATCTCCATCCATTCTACCGTATTATATAAAGGTAAGTAAAGACGGTATTCAAACCCACGGTTATGATAGCTGTCCTGGCCTAAATTCCTGTAACTGTATGTTATGGTATCTCCGAAAGAATAGTTTCCGAAGCAAAAGCCCCATTTCCCGTCGCTGTCGATACTGTACAGGTCAACGCCGGATACACCGGTACTTTGCATGTGCGGCATATTCAATCCGCCACTCACTTTGTAGCGGACGGTGATCTGTGGGGCATTACTATAAAAGTGAATCGCTAACCCGGCCGAGTTGCGGGAGAGGTTCCATACGGCGGGTCTTATTTCCTTCTCTGCCCGGTCAGGCAGACGGACATATTTGTAACCTATTTCATCAGGCCAGCCCTGGTTTTGTACTACAGGAAAACCTGCATCCATCGGATTCTGCCATTTCCATTGTGCCCCGGCAGAAAGGCATGCCATACAGAAAAATAGTAGGCAAAAGAGTCTTTTCATGGTCGTTATTATGTGTTTATGTTACTTTTTGATACGATATTGACAAAGATAAAACAATTTCAGGAATTCTATTTTTATTTATTCATGTATATTTGCCAGAGTTAAACAAAAAGTAAAAATACCATGAAAGTACAAGCACTGCTCGTATTCCTTCTAGCCGGAAGCATGTCGCTGATGGCTCAGAAGAGTTATCAGTTACAATCGCCGGACAGAAAACTGCAAACGGTAGTTTCCGTAGGTGATAATGTAGAATTTTCCCTGACTCATGACGGGACAGAGGTCCTGGCACCATCTGCAATCTCCATGACTTTACAGAATGGAGAAGTTTTGGGAGCAAAACCGAAAGTCTCGAAAGTAACCAAAGGGTCGGTAGACAAAATGATCCCTTCTCCTTTCTATAAGAAGACGGAAGTAAGCGATATCTATAATGAAATGACGATTTCTTTCCGTGGAGATTACAGTATCGCCTTCCGCTTATATAACGATGGACTGGCTTATCGTTTCATTACCCGTAAGAAAGGGGAAATTGTCGTTGCAGACGAAGCGGCAACCTATAACTTCTCGACAGACCATAAGACATTTTCTGCTTATGTGAACAGTACGAAGCCGACATTCGAAGAACAGTTCTCCAACTCGTTTGAGCAACCTTATGTGAATGAAGCTATCACCAAACTGAACGACAAGCGTTTGATGATCCTCCCTTATCTGGTGGATCTGGGTAACGGAAAGAAACTGTGTATTACCGAAGCTGATTTGGAAGACTATCCGGGTATGTTCCTGAACAATGCAACAGATAAACCCTCTCTGAAATCTGTGCATGCCCCTTATCCGAAGGTAAAACAGCAGGGGGGACATAACCGCCTTCAGATGCTGGTCAAGGAACGTGAAAATTTTATAGCTAAAACTAAAGGAAATCGTTCGTTCCCGTGGCGCGTGTTTGTCGTTTCTGAAAATGACAAGCAACTGGTCGATTGCGATATGGTGTATCGCCTGGCTTCTCCTTCCCGTGTAAGTGATGTCTCCTGGATCAAACCGGGTAAGGTTGCCTGGGACTGGTGGAACGACTGGAACATTTACGGAGTGGACTTCCGTGCCGGCATCAATAACGAGACTTATAAGTATTATATTGACTTCGCTTCCGAACATGGCATTGAATATGTAATTTTGGATGAGGGCTGGGCTGTTAACCTGGAAGCAGATTTGCTGAAAGTCATCCCGGAAATTGATATGGAAGAAATCGTATCGTATGCCAAATCGAAGAATGTGGATATTATCCTTTGGGCAGGCTTTTATGCTTTCGACCGTGATATGGAGAATGTGGTGAAGCATTATGCGGATATGGGTGTCAAAGGTTTCAAGGTCGACTTTATGGATCGTGACGATCAGGAGGTGATTAATTTCTTGTATCGCTCGGCAGAAACTTGTGCCAGATATAAGATGTTGGTTGATTTCCATGGCGTATGTAAACCGACTGGTTTGCAGCGTACTTATCCGAACGTAATCAATTATGAAGGGGTGAATGGTTTGGAACAATTGAAATGGTCGCCTGCCTCTTATGATATGGTTACTTACGACGTAACATTCCCGTTCATCCGTATGGTTGCCGGTCCGGTGGATTATACACAAGGTGCCATGCGGAATGCAACCCGTGCCAATTATCGTCCGGTCAACTCCGAACCGATGAGCCAGGGTACCCGTTGCCGCCAGCTGGCTACTTATGTGATTTTCGAATCGCCTCTGAATATGCTTTGTGATAATCCGACCAATTATATGCGTGAAAAAGAATGTACCGAGTTTATCGCAAACATCCCGACCGTTTGGAACGAAACACAGGTGCTCGATGCAAAAGTATCCGAATATATCGCTATGGCCCGCCAGCACGACGATATCTGGTATCTGGGTGCCCTGACTAATTGGGAACCACGCGAGATGGAACTGGATCTTTCTTTCCTGGGCGACGGCAATTACAAACTGGAACTTTTCAAAGACGGTATCAATGCCGACCGTGCCGCCTGCGATTATAAAAAAGAAATCATCCCGGTTCCCGCCGACCGTAAGCTGAAGATCAAAATGGCTCCGGGCGGCGGATATGCTGCAAAGATCTATAAATAAGCAGATCCATATCTGACAAATTTTAAAAAACGAAGAAGTAGCGGTCTCTAATCTGTTGGCCGCTACTTCTTTGGTAAATGACAAATCTAAAATACTATGTTTAAAAAGATCTTGATTGTATTTTTATGCTTGCTACAGGCAAGTATCTTTTCTGAATTAAAAGCTGATCCGGTCCGCCAACAAATCAACCTGAACCGTGACTGGCATTTTACCCTGGGTGATCCCGCCGGGGCGCAACAACCTTCGTTTTCTGATCAAACCTGGGAACAGGTCAATCTTCCCCATTCGTTTTCTCTTCCTTATTTTATGTGGAAGAGTGTATATAATGGCTATGGCTGGTACCGGAGGACAATTGAAATGCCGGAGGAATGGAAAGGAAAGCAAGTGGCTATCGAGTTTGAAGGCGTATTTATTCAAAGCGAGGTCTACCTGAACGGGAAACGGGTGGGAGAGCATACCGGTGGATATACCGGATTTTGTTATGACCTGACTCCTTTCCTGAAACCGGGAAAAAACATATTAGCCGTCCGGGTCAATAATCTTTGGAAACCCGATGTGGCTCCGCGTGCCGGCGACCATCAGTTTAGCGGAGGTATTTACCGGGATGTTTATCTGCATGTGACGGATCCGTTGCATGTTTCCTGGTGCGGTACTTTTATTTCTACCCCGGAAGTTTCCAGAGCTTCTGCCTCTTTTCGGGCGGAGACGGAGATTAGAAACGACTATACGCAGTCGCAGCAATTTTCCATCCGTACGGAAATTGTTTCGCCCGAAGGCAAAACCGTATCGCAGGCAGAGACTAAAGAAATGTTGAAAGCCGGAAGTACCCGGATATTTACCCAGTATCCGGCAGCTATAACCAATCCGTCCCTGTGGCATCCTGATACCCCGAACCTGTATAAAGCGGTGACTACCATCCTGAAAGGAACGAACATCGTAGACCGGCAGGAGACAACTTTCGGTATCCGTTGGTTTGAATGGAGGGCTGATAAAGGGTTCTTTATCAATGGTGAACATTATTACCTGCTGGGGGCTAACGTGCACCAGGATCATGCCGGTTGGGGAGACGCTGTAACCAACGCCGGTTTCCGCCGGGATATACAAATGATGAAAGACTGCGGCTTCAATACGATTCGCGGCTCTCATTATCCGCACGACCCTTCGTTTGCCAGGGCTTGCGATGAGATAGGTATTTTGTTTTTCCCGGAAAATGCTTTCTGGGGAATGGGGGGTGGCTCCGGCGACCGTGACGGTTGGGGTACTCCGTCGTCCAGTTGTTATCCGCCAAACCCGGCAGACCAGGATCATTTCGACCGAAGTGTGCTGGCTCAGCTGAAAGAACTGATCCGTATCAACCGGAACAGTCCTTCCATTACGGCATGGAGCATGTCGAACGAACCTTTCTTTACGGATGCTTCTACCAACGAACGGATGAAGCAATTGCTGAATAAAGCGACGGACAGTACGCATCTGTGGGATCCGACCCGCCTGGTTGCCATTGGTGGCAGCCAGCGTAAAGGAGTAGATAAGCTGGGAAAGAATCAGATTGCTTTCTATAATGGCGATGGAGCCGGTTTCCTCGAACCGGGCGTTCCGAGCATGGTTTCTGAATACGGCAGTGTGACAACCCACCGTCCGGGAACTTTCGATCCGGGCTGGGCAGACCTGAAAGACGGGTTCAACCGTCCGGAGTGGCGCGGGGGACAAGTTATCTGGTGTGGTTTCGATCATGGGACCGTTGGCGGAACAGGATTGGCTATCATGGGGTTGGTCGACTATTTCCGTATCCCGAAACGTTCCTGGTATTGGTACCGGGAAGCCTATGCCAAAGGGAACCGGAATCCGGCAGAACCGGCCTGGCCTGTACCGGGTACTCCGGCAAAGATTGTTTTGTCTGCGGATAAAACAACGCTTGCTGCTCCCGACGGAACGGATGATGCCCATATCCTGATTACCTTGTCGGATGCAGATGGTAATCCTGTCAGCAATGAGGTTCCGGTTAAACTGACCATTCTTTCCGGTCCCGGCGAGTTCCCGACAGGAACGACTATCCAATTTATGCCTCCATCGGAGGAAGAAGCCTCTGATATCACGATCCGTGACGGTAAAGCTGCCATCGAATTCCGTAGTTATTATGCCGGAACTACTGTAATAGAAGCCTCTGCCGAAGGATTGCCTTCGTCTGAACTGACGATCCGGACGTTAGGACAACCGACCTGGGAATCCGCCGGGTGTCCGAAGGTCGCCGACCGTCCTTATAAACGTTATATTGCTCCGGTGAAAGAAGAACCGGCCAACGAATTGCTGTTGGCGGTTAACCGTCCGTCTTTTGTCAGTTCGACAGCGGAACTGTCTTCACGTACCTTATCAAATGATGATGACGACCAGACAGCCTGGTTTGCCGATCCGTCTGATGCAAATGCCTGGTGGAAACTGGATTTGGAAGCCTCTTATGATTTGAGTGCGATCGAGGTGATCTTCCCGACTACGGATATCCACCGGTATATCATTGAAGTTTCTGCCGATAACCAATCATGGTCAACTGTTTCCGATCAGCGTACCAGCGAAAAGAAAGAAAAGAAACAATGTGTCGAGGGTGATCTGGGGAAGAATATCCGTTTCGTCCGCATCAGCTTCACCTCCGGTCGTGCCGGACTTTCGGAGGTGAAGATCGGAGGGAAGCCTGCTGATCTCTGAAATCTTTAAAAGCAGTCAACTTCCCGGTGCATGGAATAAGCGTTCGAACCGTCCGCATAATAATTGTTTATTGTGCGGACCGGTTCGAATTTGTTTTTTTGGTAAAGACGGAGCGCTGCCGGATTTGAGACGTTTACTTCGAGCGTAATCTTTGGATGATTATGCTGTCTGGCAAATTCGATCGTTTTGTCTATCAGGTGCTGTCCTAGCTTCTGTCTTCTGAAACCGGGATGTACGGCTAAAGAATAGATGCGCAGATTGGGGGTATGATCGTTTTGCAAGAGAGAAACGTAAGCTACTATTCTCTCTTGGTATTCAACGATATAAAACATTCCTTTGGCTTTTGTGATCAGATAGACGAATTGTTTTTTGGAAAAGCTGTCCGGACCGAAACAAGATGTCTCTATTCTCATAATCCCGTCCAGGTCTGCCCGGGTTGCCTGCCTGGTTATAATCTCCTGTTCCATCTTTTAGAAGTGTTTCATATCCAACATACGTCCGAAGTGATTCAGTATCCTGTAATACAGGTCATCGCCCAGTACAGCGTCTTCGATACCGTGATCAATACTCGGATTATCGTTGATCTCGATAACCATGGCGCGGTCGTTGACCATTTTCATATCGACTCCGTATAATCCTTTTCCGATAAATGAAGTCGCTTTGACTGCCGTGTCGAGCACTTTGCGGGGAACCTGATAAATAGGAATGGTATCGACCAGTCCGCACCGGCTTCTTCCCGAATCATAATGACAGTAGATTTGCCAGTGTCCTTTGGCCATATAATACTTGCAGGCAAACAACGGCTCACCGTTCAGGATGCCGATCCGCCAGTCGAACTCAGTCGGAGTAAATTCCTGGGCGAGGAGGATGGACGACTTTTCAAACAGCAGGTCGAGTGCTGCTTCCAGTTCCGCTTCGTTGGTTACCTTCTTCATCCCGAAAGAGAAAGAACCATCCGGAATCTTCAGGATGAACGGTGATCCTAACTGACTGCTGATCTGTTCGAATGTATTTTCGTTTGACTTGAATATCAGCATTGAGAGGGGAGCCGGTATCTTTTCCTTTTCAAATAATTCATTCAGGAATACTTTATTTGTGCACCGTATGATGGATAACGGATCGTCTATCACGACCATTCCGTTCTGCCTTGCCAATTGCGAAAGCCGGAAGGTGTAATGGTTCAGTGATGTCGTCGTACGTATAAATAATGCATCGAACTCCATCAGGCGGGTGGCATCTTCTTCCGTGATCAGTTCGGCATGTATATCCATCTTTTTGGCTACTTCCAACAGTTTGTTTATGGCCTGTTTGTTGCTGGGCGGGAACTTTTCCTCCGGATCGTATAATACAGCCAGGCTATACCGGGCGGATTTAACGGTTTGAGGCGCACGCCATACCTTTTTGTTGAAACGGTCGAGCGCTTCAGCGAAGAAACTTTGTTCTTCATCGTTCAGTTGTTCCAATGACAAGAGTTGAATGGATTCGATCTGGTTCTTAACCCGGGTATTAAAACTGATCCTAAGGAGGGGAGCAGGATAGTTTTCGAAAATGAACCGGGCAATTTTCTCCAGCCCTTTTTCCTGGCAAGTTCCGAAATAGAGGTTCAGATACCAGATATCATCGGTAATATTGTTTTTCTGTATCCATTGATAACAGAGCTTCTGTAAGTTCCGGTCCATGCGGACACCCGCCCCGGCTTCCAGCTTATTGATGATATCTACTCCGGGAATCACCTTGTGTCCTCGGGTTTGAGCCAGTAATGAACAGTAATATCCTTCGGAATTATAACTGTAGTCATTACTGAGGTTGATGACAAATTTACTCCCCTTTTCTTTTTGGAGAGATTTGTTTTTTAAATAATCGGAAACAGTTAAGATACTGCTTGTCTTGTAATACGGTTTCCAATCATTCAGACTGTCTAAAAGAATCAGCACATTATTCATATTGAATATTAAAATGAGTGCGCAAAAATAGACAAATAAATCAATCTGTAATGCGAATAATCATTAATTATTAAAAGCACTTTTTGCTGATTGAGTCTCAGGGGGGTGTTTCCTGTCACATATAACTTCCAATCACGTTGCTCATGTTGTTAAACATCTTGATTTTTACGGTTTGAATGTAGAAATGTTTACTTTTGTTGAAACATAAATATTATAATAATGGAAATAGATGAGTTGAACGCAGAGATAGAGAAGATGGAGAAGTCTATCGCTAATGCAAAGAAGAAAGTAGAATCATGTGAAAAGAAGAGAAAAAAGCTTTTGCAAGAGGTCTATAATAACAAGTATTTGCGGCTTTCAGAATTACAAATTTGTTATGTAAGAGAAATATACCGTTTGGATCTTGATAGGTATGACGTTATTGATTTTAAAGGCTTTTATGCTGGATTTAGATATGGTATATTTGAATATGAAAATTCTGATGAATATACAAACAGAAGAGAAAATTATTGTGAAATAATAATAAAGGATGAACCAGAAATAATTACTGAAGAAGAATTTTGTGATATACTTAAAATTATTCATACTAAGTTGGATGAAAAATTGTTTTCTAAATTTGGAGGATGTAAATTAAACTGTGTCAGCAAGGAATAAAGTATTAACTTTGCTAACACAGTTTTTTTTATGAAAGAAGAATTTGATTTCGAGAGTATCAAGAACAAGGCTATTGAACAGCTG
>NZ_JAMOKS010000037.1:0-65207 GCF_023656785.1 Parabacteroides caecihominis | reverse complement strand
GTTGTAGTAAGCAGTCAAAACACGCTCACGGAATTCTTCTGAATAGAATTTCCTTTCTCGTCTAATCATAACTTGTACACTTTTTATAGTTATTACTGTGTAAAGCTATTTTAGGACAAGTCATTTCAATACTTATTTTTCCGTCTATTTTCCATTATCGTTTCAAAATTTTCTTGCCCCCATTGTTTCAACTGCTCTAAATAAGGGATTAAAGTTTCTCCAAATTCAGATACATAATATTCCACTTTGGGTGGAACTGTGGGATATATTTTTCTATTTACCAATCCGTCCGTTACCAATGACCGCAAAACAGTAGATAGCATCTTTTCCGATATAGAGGGGATTGTTTTGTATAGTTCATTGAAACGTATTACTTCATTCTCATGTAGCTTCAATAAGACAACTAAAGCCCATTTGTCACCCAGCCATTCCAGTATAGGGGAAGCAGAACAATAATCGTAATCTAACTTTTTTCTCATTTTTCTTTTATCCAACAAATTGATATACAGGAAAACTAACCTAAATGTAAGTTACTGATAACCAAGACAGTTCTTCTTTTTTTTAAAGAGACCTACTAACTTTGCTGTCGCAAAAATAAATGTTATGGACTATAAAAGCAAAACGGCAAACGACAAAGAAATATCCATCTATTATTTCTCCGCCACAGGCAACAGCCTGAAATTGTCGCAGGATATTGCGGCGGCTTTTGGAGGAGCCGGGCTGTTCAGAATGACACCGTCAGCTGGAATCACCGCATCGGACTCCCGAATCGTAGGTTTTATATTCCCCGTATATATGGGCGGACTGCCCGGCATTGTCCGCCGGTTCTTGGAAAGTTATCCGTTCAGGAAAGGCGTGTACTATTTCTCCATAGGCACATATTACACGTACAAGGGCTGTGCGGTGTCCGTTGTGGACAAAATCATGTCCGGCAAAGGCGTGCGTCTGGACTATGGCTACAACCTGCCCACCGTAGGGAACTGCCTGAAGGAATACGAGGTATCTTCAGTAAGGAGGACGAAGATACTGGAACGGGCGGAGCTTTACACTTCACGAATAATCGACGACTTGAAAAAAGGCAAACGGAAAAAGCCTTTCCCGTATTGCAGGTTATCGGATCTGTTGCACAAAGGGCTGTTCAATGCTTTTTTCAGTCGCTCGCACTTGAACTTCTCCTTGGAAAATGGTTGTATGGGATGTGGTGTCTGCGAACGTGTATGTCCCGTGAACAATATTACGCTGAAAAACGGAGTGCCCCGGTGGGGAACCGGTTGCGAGGCTTGCCATGCTTGCGTACACTGGTGTCCCCGGAATGTCATTCAGATCGGGAAGTCCAAAGGGCGGCTGCAATACCATCATCCAGCTGTAAAAAGAACGATGCTGTACCGTGTGGAATGACGGGTTCCTATGCTGCGTATCCAGAGATTCCGGTCTGTTTCCCGTTTGTAGGATTCCACCGGAACCAGCCCGTTCTTGCGTTGTTCATGCCGACAGGTCATAGAAACGATATGGATGACCTTACGCATCCTTGTCATCATCTGGAAGAATCGGCGCATGTATTGGAATATCCTCATGCGTCCCTCTTTGCAGGTTATCGTGAATGGTCTAACTCAATGTACCAGCCTTCCCTGACGGGCTTGTACAGCGTGGTGTCGTTGTACGTCCTGCGATAGATCTCGTTCAGGTCGCCGTGTTCGGTGATACGGATGTTCCGGCGGCTTTCCAATCCGGGATCGTAAATGAAACTCTTGGACGTTCCCGCATCCACGATGCCGTGGGAATAGTACGGCATAACGAGGCTCACATATACCGAATCCGCCGTTTCCCATTCCCTGCGGTCAACAAGGACAAGACCGCATCCAATCTCTGACAACAAGGAATCGAGCTGTATTCGGTCTGGCTTCAGCAGCCCATATACCGGGAGGTCTTGTTCGTCATTCGTTTCATGGGATGTATCGCTTTGCTCTGTTGAATCAAGTATAATGACCTCTTCCGGAGAAAGCGGCGGATAGTGGAAACTGCCTTCTGAACTCTCTGCCATGATTTCGTACACCTTGCGGAACGCCGCCTCGTGCGTGGCGAAGTGGCGTATCATTTCCTCGTCGCTCGGCGGCATGGGCGGCTCTCCGCAACTTGCGGCAAACAGGCTTGCTAAAAGCAGGATTATGGCGAATGTTCTCATATTCTTATGTAGATGATGCTTGGCAGCGCTTCGCTTTAAGCGGCAGTGCTGTTTGTTATCTAAATCTTAATGTCTTTATTGGCAAAATCAAGGCACTATTTCGTAAACGGTTCGCTCATTGTTCCTGAAAATGGTATGCTCAATCTGGCTTCCGACCTTTACGATACTGTCTATGTCAGCATGGACTTTCAGGCTAAGGACGGGAGCGTATTTCAGATGCTCGTAATCGACCGGAGTATTGTTATAGGTTGTTTCGACAATAGGATAATTATGTTCCTTTGCGAACTGTTTCAAGGTATCTATGTAGGGAAGCTGCTCTTTACCCATAGCTTCAAAATCTATGTAAAACTTTCCGTTCTCCAGCACAAAGTAGATGCAGTCCACACCATTGGAACAAATACCTATAAAATCATAATCAGTATTTCCTGCCTGCACGTTTCTCAATACATCCGGCAGTTTGTCTATCGTAATCCGGGCAGCAACCGGGATATTGGAGTTTATACCGTCGTTTTGCGTCACTCGTTTATTCCCATGCCCGCAACTCAATAAACTTAAGATAGAAGTAAATATTCCCATAATTTTTAAGAATCTCATAGTTTTATGCTTATTATTAAATAGATAACATGTAATTATATACGTTTTCCGCTGTATATCTTCGCTCAATTACAAATATATATATAAGGGCGAAACTTCGGAGCGTTCGGTCTTCCTTTTTTTCTATGGTATGCTTAAAAGCAGTTTTTGCGGGCGGTTGTTTGGGCGTTCCCCTTCGGGTCGGGCTTTTGTAGGTCTTAAAATTCCATATTCTCCTTTTTATAATTTTTATAGCGAATGTTTAGAACACCTTTCCATTCTTGACTTGGACAGGCGTTTATTAACTGGATATATTTGTCGCCATCATCAATACGTATGACAGATTCCACCAGTTTTAATAAGTCCCACTGCAAATCATAAAAAGAACTCTCGGGAAAAATTTGTACCAATACTTCAGCTTCATCAAATGATATGGGGAGTTGTATTCGCTTTAATAATTCATCATAAGAACGTATAACTTCAACAATGTTATCTGGATCATTGATGCTTTCATTAGGCATACGACCTAAATCTTTCAACTGTAAAATTTCAGTTCTCATATTATTGTTTTTTTAGAGTTCATGATGTCTGGCAGCTAATCGACCTTTATGGGCAATTGAGGTGCGTGTTAGTATTTATTTTTCATTTTGACCTATGAAATCAAAGATATTGTTTGATTCCTTTTCCATTTCCAAAGAACCCAAAGCGCCTAAATCATTTGAATATATAGAATTATCAGTGGGGTTACCGACATTTATGAAGTACCCTAAATCCCCATCTTGTCCTATCATAAAATAATTTGGCTCAAAGTCTTTTATTTGATATGTTTGATTTCTTTCCTCTAAATCAGAGTATGAATACAGACATATACCCGAATCATCCACTTCATACACATCACCATCATTGATTTTAGCCAGAAAATCAATGTAAAGTTGCGGAAAAATAATGTTGAGCTTTGCTTGAAGCTCTATAATCCTCTTTTTTATTTCTTTATTGTCGGCAATCATAACTTCATATTATTTATTCCTTGTAATTTTAAGAACCTATTCAGTAGTAATATTAAGATCTTGTTTATTTCTCCATGCTATCCTAAGATAATTACCTCTTATTAAACCTTTATCACGGTAATGTCTAACTATTTCAGAGGGCGACCAATCCTTGGCATCGGAAAATAATGTTCCGATTTCTATTAACTTTTGAAAAAGAACTGCTCGCTTTTCTACATCGCCAGTAGGCATTGAAATAGAATAGTATGGTTCTACTTTTTCAAATCCAATACTGATAAGTTCATTCTTAAAATTGTCATTATCATTGGCTATAAATATATTATTTCCAGCCAATTCAATAGCAACGACTTTATCTTGTAATTTTTCATTCATCATGTTAAACACTAATGTTTGGTGGCTAACTAACCTTTATAGGAATGTTCAGCCGCTTGTTATAATAAGTTTCCAATATCAAAGCCTAATTCTTTTAATACATTTGTTTGTTCTTTTTGGTATTCTAAAGTTCCACTATGGATAAAATCTTTATTTACAATATAGCTATTAGGGAAATCCTTGTAATACCTCATTAGAAAGTCTGGTATAATTTTATAAGTATTAAAACAAAATAAAATCTTACCAGATTTTACTAATCTAATAAACTCCTCTTTACTTTCACATTGATAAAGGTTCCCATCTTCATGAAAAACTCTGCATTGATCAAGAAATAATTTCATGTTGAAATTAGCAAAATTAGCTAAATATTGAGGGCGTTGCCACCGCGCAATATCTGTACTGTCTGGAGATGATACGACTTTTCCCCATATACCTCGTTTTATAGGAAAAGAGTTACAGCTAAAATAGAGACGATAATGGGTTTGAGCAAATGTCTCTTCATTCAGTTCGCCTTCTAATGATGAAAAAACGCCATAACATTCGTTTGTCAAAAGTCTTACATAATATAATTCACCATTTCGACCATTAATTTTATAAATTGCCCCCAACTCATATTTTGCCATAATGCTTTGATTTTTATTTATTATAATGTTCGGTGTCTAACTTATTATTTAGATGTTAAGCCATTTGTTATCAATCTTCTTTCTATGTAATTTAGTTCTATCTATATCTTTATAGAATAGTATTTCATTTTCATTAATACTATCAAGATATACTAAATCATAAATGTCTTTTACCCGTATTAATCGCATGGAATTAAGTTCTATTACAGATAGCATAAATCCTGAAATACAAAATTTACGAATATACATTGGAATAAATACTAAATTTTCGTGATACAATAATGGACCTCCAAAGCGTTTGTCACAAAAGACTTTCTGCCCATTTACGATAAGATTGCCAACCAGAGGACCACCTTGGCATATTTCATTCAAATTTGTGTATTGAATATGCCAGTTATCTTGTTGTATATCTTTTGTAAATCCCCAAGGAGTATCTAATTTATTTACAATTCCAATGCTCATAAATTTCTATTGATTGATAATGTCCGGTGGCTAACCGACCATTAAGGGAGGTTTAGCCGATTGTTATCGTTCTGTTATCTTGTTTCTATTAATTGCCCTATTTCTCCTGTTTTTACATTAATTGAAAAGCGAAAATCGCAATTTGATATATTGATGAAAAAGTATAAAATTCCATTTTCAACTCTCACATCAACGAAATGTAGTGCTCTACCATAATATAGATTCCCGTAAGTAGCAATAAACAAATCAGACACATTCCAAACTACCTGATTTGCTCCGTTCAATACATAAGCTAAATTGAATCCACCTGTATATGGATTCTCAACAACACCGACTACATTATCATGTTCTAATAAAATAGCGCACAAACCACCTTTTTCTTGTTTCCGATTATACACCTTTCCATTACATTCCCATGAAATCTCAATAGGAAGAATATCTCCAACAGAGTAACATGATGTTGTACCCGGAGAAATTGGGCGAATATATTTAAATGACTCTATTTTATTCATTCCATTTATTTTTTATGAACGGTAATGTTTTGTGGCTAACCGACCATTCAGGGGAGGTTAAGCCGCTTGTTATCGACCATATTATATCACAAATTTATTCTTCACCCACTTTTCTATTTGTTTTTTGTTTATGCCTTTGCTTACTGATAAGTATGCTATTTTTTCAAAATTGAATTGAATACCAAAATAATTCTCTACCTCACAAACAAAATTATTAAGATTTAATAAATTTGTAGTGCTAAATACTGTCTTATCAACACTAATTGCCCAAATACCACTATCTGAAAAAGTAATTCGTTTTTTTCGAGAGGATACTGTATTTTCGATTTCTATTTCGTAGGTATCTCCCATTGTTCGCGGGTTACTCAACCGCATTTCAAATGAAAATCTTTGCTCTTTTTCTTCATCGGTAAGTTGGCTGGGAATGATCCATTCTCCATCTGTTGTAATTTTAACAGTTACACACCAATTATATTTATCCGAAGGCACTATATTGAGGTTTTTCAATAATATATATGCAGGTAAATCGTCGGAGATTTCATCATAATACTTTCGTATCTTATCGAATAAAGGGTGCTGAATTTCCGAATAGCCAAATAATTCAAATAAAAAATGTAAGTAAAACGGCTTGCCGTGAATATATTTGTCTATAAGTTCGTCGAAATACCTTAAGACATTCTCTTCTTTAGAGAAGGCCAAAACTGCCCATACTCCTCGTAAGCCAACAATATCATGATGCTCACAAAATAGTCTTTCAGTTTTATCATACTCCGCCAAACATTCTAATAGAAAATTATTTATTTCTACGGTTGAGAACTCTTTAAGTTTTATTACATTCTTATTGTCAGGATAATAACCATCAATTTTAATTTTGTTATACAGCCGGTTGACCAACTTCCCGATTTGTTTTGGCAAATGGTCTTTCTTCTCCAATATGATATCTCTTAAATCCGTCATATTTAAGTCATTTAATTATTTATCAGTTAGTTAATCTTTTTTATGGTCGATAATATGTAATTATCCACGTTTTCCGCTATTATCTTCGCTCAATTACAAATATATATCATAAGGGCGAAACTTCGGAATATTCGGTCTTCCTTTTTTTCTATGGTATGCTTAAAAGCAGTTTTTGCGGGTGGTTGTTTGGGCGTTCCCCTTCGGGTCGGGCTTTCCGCTGCAAGTCCTCGCTATGCTGTGGGCTTTCCCCTGCAATCCCTAACGTGGGTGAAAGGGCTTTCACTGTCTTGCGCTTACACCTTGGCGCACGGGCTGTCCCGTCCCGGCGTCCGTTTCCGACCACTCCGTGAGACTGCATGGCCGAAGCCGGACATCGGGGCGGAAGGACAAACGGAACACATCCGTCCGTCCCGCCCGAAAGAGTTCCCCGGTGTTTGTCCGGCAGCCGGAACCTGACCGTGCTCACATATACTTCTCCCGCCCGTATCTCCTTGCCTTGGGAAACGGGCGTTCCCGGCTCTCCGGAAGGCTTCTTCTTCCCGCGCACCCGGCAAGTAACTTACCATTGACTGGAATAGACTGACAGGGCATTTTTTCCCTAAGCTGATTGGAAAAACATTGACGAAGGTAGGCGGAGGTGAAAGCAAATCCGCAAAAAATGCCAAATCTCCACCCTGCGGGTAGTATTTACCATTTTTTCAGATGGTTGCAATTCACCTTTTCCGCTATCAATGATGGTCAATGTTCTTCCCAATCAGCCAAGGGAAAAAAATTGGTTGGGGCGACAAGCGATGAAAACAGAGTAATAACGATTAAAATTTGTGAGTTATGGCAACAACGAACAGCACCATCGAAAAGATTGCACCGATGTTCACCGATTTGTTAATCAAGAAAATCGAGTGCTTGAAAACGGATTGGCAAAAGCCGTGGATTGCGAGCCTTGAACAAGGTTTGCCCCGCAACATCAGAGGGACGCTCTATAACGGCGGAAATGTCTTGATGTTATTGTTCTACACCGAGTTCATGAAATTCACTTTGCCCGTGTTCCTCACGTTCAACCAAGCGAAGGAAGAGGATTTAAGTGTTTGCAAGGGCGCACGCTCGTTTCCCGTCTATTATTGGTTCAAGTTCGTGGTACACAAGGAAACGAAAAAGACAATCAAGTACGAGGAATACCGCAAACTGTCCGCAACCGAGCAGGAAAATTACAAGGTCATCCCGCAGATGAAGTATTACAATGTCTTCAACATCGACCAGACCGATTTTGCCGAAAAGCAGCCCGAACGCTACGAGCGTATGAAGAAGGGGGAGCAACCCGAAGACTATTCGGACGGAATGATTTACGAGGCGTTGGACGAGCTTGTCTATCTGCAAAATTGGTATTGCCCCATCAAGGTGCAGTATTCGGACAGTGCCTACTATTCGCCCTCTTCCGACCATATCATTTGCCCGCAGCGTGAGCAGTTCCCGCAGGGAGCGGAATATTACGGCACGCTCCTGCACGAGATGGCGCACAGCACGGGAAGCCCCCAACGGCTGAACCGCACGTTCGGCAGCTTCTTCGGGGATGCGCTCTATGCCCGTGAGGAACTTGTGGCGGAACTTACCGCAGCCCTTTGCGGTGCGTTCTTCGGCTACGCAGCCGTACCGCAGGAGAACAACGCCGCCTATCTGAAACACTGGCTCACCAAGCTAAAGGAAGAACCCGCCTTTTTGGTGGAGATATTGGGGGACGTGAACAAGGCGGCGAAGATGATTGCCGACAAGGTAACCGAACCGATAAACGAACCCGCAGCAGCCTAAGCGGGACGGCAAAGGAACAAGAGTATCAACCAACGGGCGGAGCAGTCCGCCCCACTAAAGACATAAGACGATGAAAACATTATCAGAAAAGGAATTTAACGGGTTAAACATAAAAGCTATGTTTACCGAGAAGGTGGAACAGGCAAAAAAAGAACTGTCTCCACTCATGCAGGAGGTAAGGAAGTACATACCCCAAGCGGAATACGGCTACCACGTGGTAAGCGGTGAATACCCCGCATTTTACAGCGTGCGCATAGAGTTCACGTACAACGGCATCCGTTTCCATGTGTACAGGATAAACAAAGAGAACAAATACAGGATAGCCACCGACATGGAACATTTTGAGTATGTCAACCGCTACGACATCGAAAGGGCGGGCAACCAATACGAAAAGCCGTGCAATATCGGCGTGTTCACCGCCAAGAAAATAAACGATTGGATAAACTACTGCACGCAGATATACAGGCAGGTGGAGCAGGAAAATGCGGAGAACTCGAAAAAGGTAGCCGACTTCTTGAAAAGTATCGAGAACGAACCCGTAAGCTGGGAACGTAGAAACTATGCGAAAGGGACGATAACCCGCAACGGCTTGCGCTTCACTTTCTACATAGAGAAAGGACACCTCTCCTTTGAACTGTCCCTAAGTTATCGGGGAACGGCTGATTACGACACTTTCCGGCTGTTGGCTGATAACCGCTATATCCCGAAAGGAAACTATTAAACAACCACGGGCGGAGCAATCCGCCCGACAATACCCAAGAACATGAAAACGGTACTTGTTTACAAACGGATATACCGCCTAATCCTTTGGGCTTCGGTGGTTTATTTCCTCACCACCACCGCAGGGCGGTTTTTCGCCTTGTCTCTTGTCGTGGCTCTGTTTTACTTCGTGGCACGGCTTGTTCTCGCCCTTGCGTGGCGTCTGTTTGTCGGCTTCGTGTTCATCTTGATAATCATTCTTTTAATACTCTAAAATTTACCGATATGGAAACAAGGACATTGACAGAAAACGGAACACCCGTTAGCAAGGAAAAGACGGTAGCCTTTTCGGGACACCGCACCAACCGTATAGCCAAGTTCACGGCAGACCGTGAGAAACTCTTCAGGGAGGTGGCGTTCGATACATTTGTAGCCATCGAGAGTTATTGCATCAAAAAAGGCTACGACACCTTTTTGTCGGGAATGTGCGAGGGCTTCGACCTTATCGCAGCAGAAGAAGTATTGAACCTCAAAAAGAGATACCCGCATATCCGTCTGAAATGCGTTGTCCCCTTCAAGGGACAAGCCGAACGGTACACCCAAGCCGACAAGCAGCGTTACGACACCATTTTGGCGCAAGCCGATGAAGTGGTAACCTTGCAGGACGGATATACCGAGGGCTGTTTCCTGCGCCGTAACGACTACCTTTTGGAAAACTCCGCTTTTCTGATGGTCTATTACGATACGGTAGCCATAGGCGGCACGTTCTACACCCTCAAACGGGCAGTAGAGCAGAAAAAGAAGTTCGCGAACGTATGCTATAACCGCAGGTAGCCCCGTAAGGGCGGATTTTCCGCCTGCTACTTTCTTTCGTGAGCCGGAGCGGGGAAAGAAAGATAGCAAAGAAACCGATTGCCCGAACGGGACGGTTTATTAAAATCAAAAAGAACAACTATAAACAATCAACTTAAAAATAACAGATTATGAAGACAAAAGCAAATCAATCAGCAGCAGAGAAAAACATCACGATGGTAGCATTGGCAGACATTCAGCCGAGCGGCTTCAACCCACGCAAACGTTTCGATGAAGCAGCCCTTTACGAACTTGCCGAGAGCATCAAACGGCAGGGCGTGTTGCAGCCCATCACCGTGCGCCCCGTTGACGGGACAGACCGTTACGGGATTGTTTTCGGGGAACGTCGTTACCGTGCGTCCGTCATTGCGGGCAGGGACGAAATTCCCGCAATCGTAACCGAGTTGTCGGACGAGGAAGCCGAGGAAATGGCGATTACCGAGAACTTGCAGCGCAAGGACGTGACACCTGTGGAGGAAGCCGCAGCCTATCAGCGGCTTATCGAGAGCGGACGCCACACCGTGCAGACCTTGGCGCAACTCTTCGGAAAGAACGAGAACTATATCCGCACACGGCTGAAATTCACCGCCCTTATCCCCGAAATCGCCGCCCTCTTGGATGCGGATGAAATCACCATCAGCGTGGCGGCTGAAATCTGCCGATACGGGGAGGACATTCAGCGTGAGGTGTACGAGAAACATTTGCAGGAAGAGGGAACGTACAACAGTTGGCGGGGACTGAAAGCCGCCGATGTCGCAAGGCGCATCGAGCAGAACTTCACCACCGACCTGCAATACTACCGCTTCGACAAGACCGAGTGCGCCACGTGCGCACACAACACCAATAACTTGCTGTTGTTCCGTGATGGCGGGTGCGGGCATTGCGCCAACCGCACGTGCCTTGCCGAGATGAACGCATCCTACCTCATGGAGCGAGCCGTGCAAATCATGCGGAACCAGCCGGAGGTGTCGCTCTGCCGTGACCGCTACACTACCAACGAGACGGTGGTAGAACGGCTAACCGCTTCGGGCTACGAGGTGGAGACCCTTGACAGGTACACCGCCTTTCCAAGCTGCCCGAAAGAACCCAAAGCCGAAAATTTCAACGACCCCGAACGCTACGGGGAAGCCCGCACCCGCTACGAGCAGCAATGGGCGGACTACATGGAGCAGGAGGAGGAAATCACCCGCAGGAGCGGAGCGGGGGAAATCACCGTCTATGCCAAAATCGGGCAGAAGGAGATTACATTCTGTTACGTGGAGAACATGACCGAAGCGCAGACAGCGGACGGAACGCCCGCACCCGCACCGCTCTCACCCGTGGAGAAATTGGAGAAGCAGGACGAGCGCAACAAGGAAATCGCACTCGAACGCACGGTGGAGGACACCAAGAAGCAAATCCTCGAAGCCGACATCACGGGCGGTAAGTTCAGTGCCGATGAAGATACCATGTTGTACTTCTTCCTTCTGTCCTCTCTCCGAAAGGAACACTTCGCAGCCGTGGGGATTGCGGAAGACAAGCAGTATATCACG
Organism: Parabacteroides caecihominis; assembly: GCF_023656785.1. NCBI lineage: Bacteria > Pseudomonadati > Bacteroidota > Bacteroidia > Bacteroidales > Tannerellaceae > Parabacteroides > Parabacteroides caecihominis. Next base: position 53,633 of record NZ_JAMOKS010000037.1, on the reverse strand, counting down.
GACGAGGACAAGATGGGGATTATCGGCAACCTCACCGTGAGGATGAAGACCATCATCCGCAGGGACTTCCTTGTAGCCAACTTCAAGGGAGCGTACGGGAACAACACCGTGGCGACCCTCTTGCTTGACTTCGCACGCAGGCACATGCCGGAGGAACTCGCCAACATCGAAAGGGAGTACAACGGGGTGTACGAGAAGCGTCACCAGCGCATCGAGGAAAAGAAAGCCGTCCTCTTGGTGCAGGAACGGGCAAGGGAGCGCAAGGTAACGCAACCCGAGGAACAACCGCAACCCGAAGAGATTGCAGCCTAAGGACAAAGGGCAGGGCGGAGAAATCCGCCCGCTACTTTCTTTCGTGAGCCGTAGCGAAAAAGAAAGATAGCAAAGAAACCGATTTTCAAACTTTCAAATTTTCAAACTTATGCGAACCGTACAAAGAACCTATACACTATTCGGCATTGCGGAACTGGAGGACGAAGCCCGTCAGAGAGCCTATACCGACTGGCTTGCCAAGGGAAACGATTACCCGTATGCTTCCGAGAACTGCGACACGCTCGAAGCCTTCTGCAATCTTTTTCGTATCGTCTGCACAAACTACCGTTACGACAGTTGCACATACGCTTACCGTTTCTATACCAAGCACGAGGCGGACACGGAGGAACTTTCAGGCGTCCGCTTGCTGGCTTACCTCTATAACAACTTCCATGCGGGGTTGTACAAGCCCAAGGTCTATTGGACGAAAGACCGCAAGAAAAGGCGCAGGAGCCGTATCTCCGTCACTTGCGAATGCCCCTTCACGGGCGTTGTGTCGGACGAAATCATCTTGCAGCCCCTCATGGACTTCATGCGCTCGCCCGACACACGGAATTTCAAGGAACTCATGCGTGACTGTCTGGAAAACTTCTTCCGCTCGTGCCGTGACGATTGCGAGTATTGCGAGAGCGAGGAATATTTCACGGACGAGAGCCACAGGAATAATTGGGAGTACCTTATCGACGGGACACTTTTCAAGGAAACGGCATGAAGCAGGAAATCAGACAGAACGGGAAAACCGTCCTTTACAGCGGGGACGGTCATAGCATCCCCATGATATTCAACAACCTTGTCGGAAAGAACCTCAAAGGCAGGGAGTATTCGGACTATATCGCTTTCGTAGCCATTCCCGACATGGGGTTTACCTACGGGAAGATAGCGTATTATTCGGACGGAAACCTAATCGCAACGGGGGAAATCACGCCATAACATCCCCCCCTTGTGTTTCATCGCCGGAAGTCCGGGACGGGTAGCGATCCGCCCGGACTTCTTTTTTTACCCGCCCGTGGGAAAGGATTGACCCGATTTTCGGACGCACTTCTTTTTCTTTCGGTGAGCCGTGGGCGGGAAAAGAGAAAGAAGCAAAAAGAACCCCTTTGACCCACCGGATTTTTAGCCAAGCTCCACACTCATTTTTTAGCAAACCTACGGGGAAAAACGGACAAGCAGCAAGGCTGAACCTGACGGTTTTGCGCGCAATCTCCACACCTTCGGGTCGTATTCCACGCAAAAGCCTTGCATGAAGTCCGTTCTTTCCCCGTGCCCCAAAGCAAAAAATAAATGTTTCACTTTTAATTTTTTGCATTATGAATACACTGTCTTTTCCTCAAATCACCGTAAGTTACAAGGACGCTGACGCATCCAAGAGAGTTAGAATCCGCTCTTCCAAGGAGTCTTACGACATCCTCAAGCCCTTCTACGAGGACTGTATGCAGCACCACGAGGAGTGCTGGGCGATGTACCTGAACCGGGCAGGCAAGCTGCTGGGCGTTTCGTGCATCTCACGCAGCGGGATAGACTGTACGGTGGTGGACATACGCATCGTCCTCCAGACGGCTCTCGTTTCCCATGCTTCGGGAATCATCCTCTCGCACAACCACCCGTCCGGCTCGACGGTGGCAAGCACACAGGACAACAACCTGACCAGCCAGTTGAAGAAAGGCTGCGAGGCAATCGGCATACAGCTTTTGGACCACATCATACTGACCGAGGACACCTACCTCAGCTACACGGACGAGGGGATGCTTTAAGCACCCCCTTTTTTGTTCGCCAGCTACTTTACACTTCTTTTCTTTTAACGAGTGAAAAAATAATGTAAATTGAAATAAGAATAAATTTAGATCAACAAATTACCTCTTCTGCAATCTTATTCGCTCTCTTTTAATTAATTCCTTGAAATTTAATCCTGCATCAATACATAATTGCTTAAACTTATCCAATGTATAGATTTGGTTATTAGGAATATCCTTTAACCGGGTTCTATGAAATAAATTGAAATCTGTTAAAGACGTTTCTATATTAGGATTTTCCTGCAACATTTTCTCGAAATTTTTTCTTCTTTTTCTTTGTATATGATGCAATATTAATATACAATGCAAATCATTAATGCTATTTATATCAAAATTATATACAGCATACATTTGTTTTTCTATCTGAACAAATCGCATATTCTCTTTTATACAGCAATCATCATTATTGAAATGAATACAGAGTTTTAAAATAGAATTTCGAGAGGAACTAACATCTCTGGACATCCATAAGCTATTTATTGAACCTATTTGAGAATCATCTATGAATATTCCATTACAGCCAGAAAATGTATCAATAATGGGTTTTATCAGGTTGTCTAAATCTCCAATTTTATCTGACTCCTTTTTGCGCAAACATGAAAAGTACCAAAAAAATTCAAGATTGACATCATTGTATATAATCCATTTAATTTTTGCTAATTCCGCTTTTATTACATTTTGCAGTTCCTCCTGAACATTCTTTTTAGACTGAAGTGTCGGAAACTTCTCAGAATCTATAATTAATGTAATACAGCTGTTTGCACAGCCTTCTACTAAATATGGACTATCGTATGAACAATTATCAAATCCTATTTCCAATTTATAATCTTGTAACATAACTGTAATAATTTCAATTTACTGTATTTTGTTATCTAAATCGAGCTTTTCTATGGTTAAACTATAATCTAATAATTTAACAATCTCACTAATTGGTTTTATCCAAACAGCATGTCCTCCATCTTCTACTCTAAGTAACATTCCTAATAATTTCCCTTCATTATTGAAAACAGGTGAACCACTCAATCCTGCCCATTGTTGATAATCTATTATTTGGGGGTATTTTAGATGAAACAAATTATTTTCAGTTTCTATATATTTTAATCCACAATAGACAGCGTTTAATGGGGAAAAACGAATACCATTCTGATGTACTTTCAAAATAGTACCAGTAATTACATATAATTCATCTTTAGAAGGATGTTCAAGAAACAGCTCTGTGGTTATAAATCCTTTGGGTTCTCCTGCTGACACAATTATCTCATTCTCTATACGAAGTTCTATTGTAACACATGCTTCTAACTCCTCATCTACTTTACAAAAAGCTACATCAACTAATTCTGGAAATACTAAATCATCTTTTGATTTTGGTATTTGATATTTTGTAAAATCATATATTCCCCCAAGAGGAACAACTAATGAAGCATAACATTCCATATCATTTTTACATTGTAACACACCTACAACATTATCTTCTACATTCCTTTCATCAGCCTCAAAATGTTCTCCATGAATAACATGATCTGCTGTTATAAAAAATTTATAGCCTTTATATTGTACAACAAATCCACAACCACAATATGTAAAATTAGCAAAATCTGTACTTTGGGGAGGTGCAACTACTACTTGATGATTTTTACTCCAAATAGAATTGAAATAATTTTTAATATCTTTATTCATACAACTAAATTCTTTATATAATACAGCCTTGACATACAATCACAATTAATTTCATTTTGAGACAGTTACCGTTTAGATATTCCGTCTTTTGCAAAGATAATAAAGGTATATGTATTTCCATAATTAAGTCCTGCTTATTTCGATTAAACATCTATTAGTTCTAAAATAATAGGAAAAGCATCCCAAAGGATGCTTTTCCATTTCGTCTGCTGCACAGCTCACGCTACATCTTCAATCCCCGTTTCCGCTCCTGCCGGATGTCGGAGAAGGAGAACTTCCCCGTCTCCTTGTCGAACTTCACCGACTTGTCCTTCTGCACGCCGTCCGGCGTCTCCATCCGTTTCACATTCAGCGGTTTCCCGTTGTAGAAGTCCGTCATTTGCCGGTAGCTGAACTTTTCCCCCGTCAGGCTTTCCATCAGGCTGTTCAGCGTATATACGCTGTCTTGGTTATGCACGCTCTCCGGCACGAACTCCGGGTGATTCCTCACCCAGTCCGGGTACAGCGTCTTCGCCATCAGGCAGACCTCCGGCGAGCGTTCCGCCCACGGGATCATCATCAGCGACTCCCGGCTGTGGGCGGCGCACCTGACATACACATCGGGCGTGAGCAGGCTTTTCGGCACTCCGCCACGCCCGACGGCGGACATCCCCGACGTTTCCACCGCCACCCGCACCCGCTCCGGCGTTTGCAGGTGTACGGGCAGGATGCTGATGCACCTGCCGTCCAGCGGCAGCAGGAAGTCCGCCATTTCGCCGTTCATCACCTCCGGGCGGATAGCCACCGCCACCCCGTAGAGTTCTTCCGGGTTGTTCTCCCGGCACTCCTTCAGCACCTCCATGCACACCTCCGGGGACGGGATATGCTGGACCAGCCCCCGGTGGAAGTCGTTCCCGAACCCCGCTTCCGTTTCCAGCGCCTTCCGGCACAGTTCCGGCGTCTTCATCTCCTCGGGCACGTTCTCCAACTGCCAGCCGTCCTCTTCAACGGCGGCACGGCAGACCTCCGCCGTGCGGTCGTGCCTGCATATCATCTCCAGAGGCACCTGATACATTCTTTCTTCTCGTTCCATGTTTTTACATTTTTTCTTGTTATAAACCCCTTTAAACATCCACCGACAACACGCACATCCATCCGCCGCTCTCCTCGTCCGGCGTCCAGCACCTCGCCCGGACATGGCAATAGCCTTCATTCTCTATCCACTCCAGCAGGCTTTCCGCTTCATCGCATTCCGTTTCCGCCAGCAGTTTTTTATCCGCCTCCGAGAGCAGCGACTTTATGTTCACGAACTCACGTACCTCCGGGTATTGCGGCAGCGTGTCCGGCACGTCGATATGCACAAAGTATTTCCGGAAATAAAACCGGATTTTCCCGCTTTTCCGTTCCACGCCCCGGGCTGGACAAGGTGGCGGCACTTCTGTTTTCATCCGCCTTCCGGCATCGTGCACACGGTATCTTTGCAGCGTCAGCGTGCAGCACGGTGTCCCGTCCCTGCGCAGGTGAAATCCCCGTTCCGTCACCCGGAACAGCTCGTGCTCCACGACCCGGCGCATGGTCCGGCAGTCGTCCTTCATGTCTTCCCAGACCTCCCCGGCGGAAACCGTCTCCAGCATGGCGAGCGTTTTCTCCGACAGCAGGTTTTCCGGACATATATTGTCCCCCGCTTGTGGAAGGACAATGTCCGTCCGCCACTTCGAGGCATGCAGGGCTTCGGAAAATTCCGGTATGTCGAGGTATAGAACCAGATCATTCCGTTCCATACCCGTCCTCCTTGTCGTTGTCCGCATTGAAGTCGAACTCCAGTTCGACCACCTGACCGTCCGAGTCCTCCACCCAGACGGTGAAGCCGCTCTGTTCGTCCGACAGCGGGGTGTAATAGAGCCGGAACGTCTCTTTCTCCAGCGGGTAGCGGTCATTGGGCAGCAACGCCGTGCCGTCGTCCAGTTTGAGCGTGCCTTCCCCGTCGAAGAGGAACCAGCGGATCGTGTACCGGGTGTCCTCCCAGCGTCCTTCCCGTTTCAGCTCGCACCGTATCTCCGCCGTCTCGTTCACTTTCAGCTCCTTCGGGACGGGCATCGTCTCCACCGTGAACGGGTATTTCGTCTGAATATCCAGCCCGTCATTACAGGCTGCGACCAGCACGAGGGCGGCCACAATGTAGCAGCCCGTGAGTATTTTATAAATCATTGTCCTCATATATACATTATTATAATATAGCAGTTATCGAATCATAAAACGTATTCCCACGCCGACCTGCGTGTGGAACTTCCCGCAGTCGCCGCCGAACAGCACCCGTTGGCGACCGTTTACCAGCAAGACAATCTTGTCCGTCACGTAGGCGGACAGCTCCAGCGTCAGCGCACCCCCATAGATGAAATTGTCCTCATCCGTGAGCCGGGAGCCGTCCGGCAGCAGGCTCTCGCCCCAGTTCACCGTCTCGTACCCGGCAAGGGCGGACAGCCCCAGTGCGGCGAAGAACGTCTTCTTCCGGTCTGACAGGAAGTTCAGGTAATAGCCGCCCTCGCCCGTGAACTGGCTCGCCGGATAGAGGCAGTCCCGGTAGCCGTACCGCTTCTCCAAGTATTCCGCACCGACCACCCAATGGTGGGCGTTCTTCGTGTAGGTGCTCACCGCTATCCCGGCGTGGTAGCCGAAGCCGTCGCCGTTTTTCCAGCGCATGTTGTCCGACAGCCCGCCCGTGAGCTGTATGCCCCTCATTCCGGGCAGGCACCGTTGGGCGTGTGCCTGGTTCACATGCAGGCACACCCCGAAAAGCAGGATAATGAACAGTAACCTTTTCATCGCTTACTTGATTTTCAGTTCGTTAATCTGTCTTGCCGCCACGAGGTCGGCGTTCTCCACCCGGATGGTCTGGTGCCTGCCGCCGTCCTTCTCGAACAGCTCGATGACCAGCAGCTTGTCGTCCGGTATGGTGAACTGCGGGACGGCATACACCGTGCGCACGTCGCTTTTCCCCTCCGTCACCAGCACCTCGTTGTAGCTGCGCACCGGATCGATCACCCGCTCCTGAATGGCGGTGCGCTTCGGCACTTTCTTGTCCACGATCTTGAACCGGATAAAGTCCGTCCGGAAAGCCACGTTCGACCTGTTCCTCGTTTCCGTGTGGAAATAGAACAGCCCGTTGTGCGAGTGGACGGATTTCAGGAGGAACTGCACCCCGAAGCGTTTGCAGCCCAAGTGCCGGATCTCCCGCCTGTCCTCCTTGTAGATGCTCTGCATGATCAGCTTCACCAAGAGCGGGCTTTCGCCTGCCAGCTCACGGAAATGGATGTTCATGCGGGTATGCGAAAAGTCCGTCGTGTCCCCGTTCTCCAAAAAATCCTTCATCTCGATGTTCAGCATCTCCGGCTCATGCGCATACCGGGCATTGAACGAATAGAAGCTCCCATCCTCGCAGATGACGGAAAAGTTCGTTTCCCCCGGAAACCCCTCGGTCGTCGCCTTCACCCGGATCACGTTCTCCGCACCGTCCGCTTTCCCGGCGATAATCCGGTCGCTTCCCAAATCCACGTACCGCACCGCCGAGGGGAAGATGATATGCACCGTCTTGGCGAACGTCACCTGCACCCCGTGGGGCGTAACCATCTGCCGGTAGGGTAGCTTCCGTGTAATCCCCTGATACAGGTCGTTGCCCGTGGTCCGCTGTATCGTGTCGTTCACCTGTGCGTTCGCACCCGTCACCATGCCCACAAGCAGGGCGACCCATCCAAAAATCTTTTTCATTGTCTTTACTTTTTAATGGTTTTATAATTTGTTGATTTATTGCTGTTTGGCGTAGAGCATCAGCGGATCACCCGCTTTCAGGTGCACCTTTACCGTGCGGAATTTCTTGGCGAGGTACTGGCTGCCGCCCTGCATCAGCCCACGGGTGATGTCCATCGCCACCTGTTGCCCGGCGCTCCGTGCGAACGAGATGCTCGTTCCCAGCCCGCCGCCGATGTTCGCCATCGCCTCCTTTGCCGCTTCCCGCTCCAGTGAGGTTTCTATGCACAGCCCTTTCATTCCCTCGTTGTCATAGACCGCCAATTCCACCGGCAATATGTTACCTTGGTACTGGACGGACGATACCGTGATGTCGAGCCGTTCCCCCTGCACCTTGCCTGTACCGGATACCACCGTATTGCGTGGGATAATCAGGTTTCCCGCCTGCAACGGTTCGAGCAGCCGGAGCTTCACCTGCTGACCGTCCATAACCGTCTGGTCTTGGTGGATGCAGGCGGCTATCGTGTTCTTCCCGAGGGCGTACCCGCTGCCCACCGCCGTGTTGAAGCCGTAGTTCCTCGGCTGGCTGTACCGCCGCATGAACTCCGCATCGCTCAATGGCTGTTGCAGCCCCGATACCGTCCGTTCCCGTGCCGCCTGCACCGCCACGGCGGGCTGTCCCAGACCGTTGCCGCCCTGCCCGGTGGCGGGTGCCTGCACGGTTGCGCCGTCCTGCCCGTTCTGCCCCATGTACTTGGCGGCAAGCTCGTAGCTCTTCTCCATCAGTGCCACCTGATCGTCGATTCCGCCCGCCTGCCGTTCCCTTTCTTCCAGTTTGGCGGTCAGCTCCTCCACCTGCCTTTTCAACTCCTCCTTTTCCCCGTCCACCTTCGGCTCCTCGTAGAACGAGCCGAGTTTCCGGTTAATGTCCCGGTAGGCGGCGACGGAGGAGCGGCTGCCGCCGTTGCCCGAGTAGTCCCTGAACGGTTCCCGTTCCGGCTCGCTGTCCGGCAGTTCCATTTCCACCCCGTCCGCATCGCTTTCCCCGGAGAAGGCGAAGTCCTCCAGCGAGCGCACCTTCTCCGCCTGCCGCCTTTCCGCCTGCGCCTGCTCGTAGGCTTTCCGCTTGTCGCCGATGATCCCGTCGTTCTCCGGCAGGGGGATGTCGGCGTTGAACGCCCCCACGGTGTCCCGGTTCACCTCCCGCTCTTCCGAAGGCGCGAATATCAGCCACATCGAGCCGAGGAACAGCAAGCCCATCAGCGGATATACCATCAGCTTCTTCCGTTGCTGCAACTGTTTCGGCGTGAGCGGCTTGGCTGTCTTCTTCTCCTTTTTTCCGCCGCCCTTGTCCTCTTTCTTTCCGTTCCCCATCTCCGGGGCTGCGGCATCCGCCGCCTTTACGTGCTGCGTTGCCGTTGCTTTTTCTTGGTTCTGTTCTTCCATCATGTCAAAAATTTATGGTTGTCCTACATTCTGATTCTTCTCCCCGGAGGCTTCCTTCTGCCTGTCTCTCCGGTTTGCCGCTTGCCGGGCGGCTCCTTCCGTTCCCGTTTGAGCGATGCCGTGGGGCTTGCCCGGTTGTCCGCCCGCAGGTGCGCAGCCTTCCGTTCCCGGCTTGCCGCCTTTTCGGGGAACAGCCTCGCTTCCAGCCCTGCCAGTTCTTTCGCCGCACGCTCCCGGATGGCACGGTTGTGGCGTCCGATGGCGGCTTCCGGGTAGTCCCGGGAGAGGTCCCCGTTGTCCTCGCTCAGGTGGTAGTCCCACCTCAGCCGGGCGATACCGGCAAAGTCCTCCGTCAGCCCGTACTTCTCCACCGTCTCCTTCGGGACTTCCCGCTGACCGTCCCAGCCGTGGCGGGCGAGCCCGTGGAGCAATGCCCGTTCCGCCTTCACCGCTTCCAGATAGTCGCCGGGCAGTTTGCCGCCCGTCTTCCTCTCGTAAAGGGCGGCGGCTTGCCGCATCAGCTTTCCCCGCTCGTCCGCCTCCCGCAACTCGATCTGTTCCATGACGGTGTGGTTGTCGCCCCGCATCTCCTCGCTCCATTCCCGGCTCAGTTCTTCGAGCCTGCGGTAGCCTTCCGCCAGCCCGTGGCGGATGGCCACCGAGTCGTCCGGTTTCTCGCCTTTCAGGGCAAGCCTTTTCAGTGCGTCGAGGTCGCCCTCCCTCATGCAGCAGTTCAGCAGCCGGTGCGCCGCATCCCGTTCCGCCTGCGCTTCGGGGGATAGCGGCTGCGGGGCGTTGCGCCTCGTGTACTCGTGCTCCAGCACCTTGTATTGCGCCGACAGACGCAGCATCGGGCTTTCCGCCGCCTCCTTCACGCTCCGGGGGATTGCCGCCCCCTCACGCATCCCGTAACGGGTCTCTTTCAGGGCGTCCATGACCGCCCGCCATTCGGGATAGCCCGTCTGGTACACGTACCGGAAGAACCTGTGTTCCAGCAGCAGCTCCGCCTGTTTCCTTGTCACCTCCGGGCAGTCCCGGTAGTCCCTGACGGACTGGAGGATTGCACCGGCATCCGCACGCCTCTTATTCAGCAGGCTCCCGAAATACGCCGCCACCTGCCTCATGTTCCGCTCCTCCTGCCGCTCCCGGCGGCGGAGCAGCCACTCACTCAACTTCTCCGCCAGTCCCATGCCGTCCGCTTTCAAAAGGGTTGATAATACTGTCATTGGGCAATTGCAGGCGCCTGATATGCTCTATCCCCAGTTCCTTCCCGTCGTTTCTGCCGATACGGTAGATGGAGGAGACGGTCATATAGACCGACAGTGCGCCGAACGCCGCCAGCATCACGAGGATGATTGCCACACGCATGTCGGGCGAGATACGCCCGGCGAGGCGGCGGAGCTTCCCGTCCGCCCAATCCTGCGCCTTTACGATGAATTTCCTTATCATAGCCGTCAGCGTTTAAGGGTCTGCAAATCCTTGTTCTCCGTGACCTCGAAGCCCTCGATGATGAAGCCCTGCGGGTTGTTGTCGCTCCTGACCGCATCCAGCAGGCGGCAGCGGGTTACAAGGCTGCGTTCCGTAACAGAGCTTTCCCGAAGGATGATCTGCCGGGCGAATGTCCGCACGCTGTACGGGTACTTGTCGAAGTCGCACCGCAGGCTGTCTATCTCTATCATCTGGTTGATGTTCCCCGATATTATGCGGTTGTAGTACCCCTTTTCCGAGAGGTCCTTGTAGTAGTTGAAGGCGCTCTTGTCCGCCAGCAGCAGCGAACGCCTGATGTTGCCCTCGATAGCCGACTTGTCGGGCGAGAGCGTGAAGAACAGCTCGTGGAAGCGGCGCACGTGCTCCCGTGCCTCCACCGGGCGGTTCTGCCGCACGTCCTGCGAGAGCGCCAGCATCAGGCTCTTGCCGTTGTCCAGCACGTAGATCTTCTGCCGCTGCGCCTCGGCGAAGCTGTACGACTTCCACAGGGCGAAGCCCGTCACCACGGCGCACAGACTGGCGAATACCAGCGTGAAGAGCCGTATCTGCCTGAAGCTCGTTTCGATATTTTTCAAACTTTTAAATTCCATGTTTCCGGTTTTTTATTCGTTATGACTCATTTTCTTGGGACATCCGCCGCTACTTGATGATTTTTCCGGCGATGTTCCCCACGGCTGCGCCCGCACCTGCGGCGGCAACGTTGCCTACCTTCGTGGCGGTCTGGTTCATCGCACGGTTGGCGTGGCTCACCCCGCCCGCCATGATGATCCAGTTGGCGACGGTCGGTATGGTGAAGTACCCGAATATCCCGATGATTAAAAAGATGATGTACACCGTGTTCGAGCTGTCCGGGATGAAGGTCGGGTCGCTCATCGCCTCGATGTCACGGGTGAGCATCAGCACTTGGATGCGTGCCAGCACCGAGCTGAACAGGTCGCTCACGGGCAGCCACATGTAGATGGAGATGTACCTCGTTATCCACTGCGTGAGCGTGCTCTGGAACCCGTCATAGACCGAGAGGGCGAACGCTATCGGACCGAGGATGGAGAGGGCGATCAGGAAGAACGTCCGTATCGTGTCGATGACCAGCGCAGCCGACTGGAACAGCAGTTCGAGCAGTTCTTGGAACCACAGCCGGATGTTCCGCTTCATGTTGTACTCCGTCCGGTCAATGTACATCACCGCCATCGTCTTCAAGTCCTTGGGCGACCAGCCCAGCTCGTCGAGCTTCTTGTCGAAGTCCTCCTTGCTCGCCAGATACGCCTTCTCCGGATCACGGCGGAACGCCTCCCTCTCCAGCGTCTCCTTCTGTTCCCGGTATCGGTTCATGTCGAAGGTCTGTGATTCGAGCATCCCGTGGCAGCCCTTCACCACGGGCGAGAGCACCGTGTTGATCGTGCCGATGACGAAGGTGGGGAAGAAGAGGATGCACAGCCCGATGGCGAACGGGCGCAGCAGCGGGTACACGTCGATGGGTTCGGCACGGGCGAGCGCCTGCCACACCTTGGCGGCTACGTAGAACAGCGCACCCAGCCCGGCGATTCCCTTGGCTACACCCGTCAGCTTCTCGCAGAGCGGCATCATGTCCTGATACAATACCTGCAATATCTCGTGCAGGTTCGTGAAGTCTATCGCTAACAACATAGTCTTGTATTATATTTATGTACGTGAACATTATTGTATGTTGCCGGTCTCACCAGTAACGGTCTTCCGCATCCCCGTAGAGAGCCACCACCCGGTCGGCGTCCTTTTTCTTCTTCGCCCGCAGGTAGCTCACCGAGATGTTTTTGTCCGTGTAATACTGCACGAGGTTGCGGTACTCCAGCAGCCGCTTGTAGCTCTGATCGATGATCGCCAGCCGTTCGGCGTCCGAGAGCGACATCCCCGTCACGTTCACCACGTTCTTCAGGTCTTGCAGGATGTCCGCACTCTCGCTCAGCAGCTTGGCGTACCCGAACGAGATGGTTTCCAGCTCGTCCGGCGTGTAGTTCGGGTCTCCTAACATCTTCTGGTAGTTGCGCACGTAGATTTCCGAGATGTCCGCCACCAGCCCGATGGACTTCTTCACCTTCACGCCGCCTTTCACCACGTCGTGCACCGCCTTGAGCGCATCGTAATACTTCCGCCCCTGCTCGAATATCTTCGCCGTCTCCCTGAATCCGTTCAGCGTGTGCTGTGCGGTGGCGGAGGTCTCCACCATCTCCTTAGCCGTGTTGATGATGCCCTGCGCCAGATTGCCGGGGTCGTGTACGACCCATTGGGCGTTGGCCGCACCTGCCGTCAGGCACGCCACGCCCAGAATGATTGCCTTTATCGTTCTCATGTCCTTACTGTTTTAGGGTTCCGTCACTCTTTCTCCTGTACTCTCCGCCCGGCGACAGCCGGATGCGGTCTTTCTCCCGGTCATAGTCCATCATCACGGCGAAGCCCGTCTCGATGAACAGCACCCCTTCCGTTTCCCGGACGAGGTAGGTCTCCGCTTCACTGCCGCCCTTGTGGTTCCTGTGCATGACCGTTACACGGTACTTGCCGTCCTCTTCCCAGAGGGTGAAGGGCGGCTTGCCGCCCGTGCTGACCCACTCACCGCACATCTTTTTCAACCGTTCCGCATTTGTCTCCTTGCAGGAAATGACAAACGCCAGTGCCACTGTTACCGCCGACAGCAGCAGGATTAAATTCAATCGTTTCATCTTGATTCCATTTTTTTAGTTTTACAAAATTTTATTCTCTCCATTCCGTTTAGCCGTTTGTACATCCAGCCGTTTAGCCATCCAACCGTTTAGCCGTTTAACTGTTTAACCGTTTGACCGTTTAGCCGTTAGGTCAGTCATCCGACCCTTTAGCCGTTCGTCCGGTCAATCAACCATCCGTCCGGCAGCCTGTCCGCCGTTCTCTGTCAGCACATCGGCACATTATTTATACTTCGTCTCCGCCAGCCGCTTGATGGCAAGCTCCAAATCCCCGCCCAGCTCTTCCGCCAGTGCGAACACCTCCGTCTTCTCGCTCTCCTCGGTGGTATAGGTCAGGTATTCGGCAGCCGATACCTCCGTGGCATACACCGCCGACTGCACACCGTTCAGACCGATCCACACCTCCTTGTACTTCCGTCCGGGATGGTTGGCAAGGTTGATGGAGAGTATCTGCGACTTCTCCTTGTCCGTCAGACCGAGCATCGACTGGATGCCGTCGAACTTGTTCATGTACTTCTTCTGGTCGAGCAGGATCTTGCAGTCCGAGTTGGTGATGATAGCCTCCTTCACGATGGGGGACGAGATGATGTCGTCCACCTCCTGCGTGACGACAATCGCCTCGCCGAAATATTTCCTGACAGTTTTATGTAGGCTAAGCACCCAGCGCCTTGTCATATTTCTATGGTAGGTTTCCAAATGCTCGCCCCCGAACCGGACTTACACCTCTCAGCGTATCCGGCTCTCCACTAATTTTAGTCTATCTTTCCGTCATGTATCTTTTTGTGACAACTCCTGCACACGGCAATCGTTTTGCGTTTGCGGGCAATCATGTGTCGTTCCCAGCTTTCCTTACCCTGCAAGTTCTTTAGTTTCCTTACATGGTGCATAACAAGGTCGTCTGTCGCTCCACATAATTCACACTCATGGGCTTTCAGCCTTTCAACAAGACTTGTCCGCCCCGCAGTATAAATTGTTCGTGGCATGGTGTCACATTCCGATTTATAGGTGGGCTTCTTGCGTTTGAAGCCACCGTCGTAAAAGTATCTTTCCTTTACACCTGTTTTAGTCATGTGCTTTATGATAAACCTACCGTTCTTACGATATTTCTTGTTTACCTTGCGTGTGCGGCACTTATATTTGCCTGCAAACGTTTTGTACATGCTGTATTCCATGATGTACTTGAAATTATTCAAGGCATGGGCACAGTTGTTGGCTATGGAGTAGTAATTATAGAAACCCACGATTTCCCGATTATAGCTATCAAGGATTTCAAGGTCGTCATTGAATATCAGTCCCGATTTACATTTCGGTTTCCATATTTCCTTTCCGTTACGGTTTGTCATTTCCAAGACTCCCCAATCGAACAGTTTTTTACGGACAGTTTCCATACTGACATTCAAGCAGACCCTTTTACCATAGGTTCTTCTTAATCTACCCCGTTTATCACGTCTTTGGTCGTTGGACTTTCTTACAGTAATTTCATATCCGAGAAACTTGGCAGGTCTTTCGGTATGGGTGACAAGTGTCTTTTCATCAGACAGTTCCAATGCCAGTTTATCAGCAAGGAAGTTTTTAATATCTCCCTTTATCTGTTGCGCATCTTGCTTACTTCCGATAATTCCCACGAGAAAATCATCTGCATATCTCGCATATTTCATTCTCCTGTAATCGGCATCCATTTCTTCGCCATTGGGATATTTAGCCCGTCCTTGTTCTATTGCTTTCAGTTCAAGGATTAGCTTTACCCTTTGCCTTTCGTCTTTTACGGACTTCAATCTTCGCACAATACGTTTTCTTGCATTGCCGAAGTCCAAACTTTCTCTACTGAATTTTCGTTTCTTCCCTTTATCGAATTTGGCTATGTATTCCTTTATATACTTATCCAGCTTGTCAAGGTATATATTAGCCAATATCGGGCTGATGATACCCCCTTGCGGTGTGCCACTGTAAGTATTGTGGAATTGCCATTCTTCGATATATCCCGCTTTCAAAAACTTGCGTACTAAGCGTATGAAGCGTTCGTCCGCAATGCGCTCCTTGAGTATGTTTATTAATACATCATGGCTTATATTATCAAAGAAACCTTTTATATCTCCCTCTACAAACCACTTTGCACCGCTAAACTCCTTTTGGATGTGAGTTAATGCAGTATGGCAGCTTCGATTGGGTCGAAACCCATGCGAGGTGTATTCAAAATTTCCCTCGTATATGGCTTCCAATACCATTCTTACTACTTCTTGTATTAACTTGTCATTGAAAGTCGGTACGCCAAGAGGTCTTTTCTTACCGTTTTTCTTCGGTATGTACACCCTCTTTGACGGTTGGGGCTGGTACGTTTCATCTTTTAACGTATCAATCAACTTTTCAATTCGTTTCAGGCTCATGTTGTCAATGGTCTGACCGTCTGAACCTTTAGTCATGTTACCCTCTTTAGCGTAGATACGCTGATAGGCAACGTAGAACATTTCCTCATTGAACAAAATTCTGTAAAGACGTTCAAACTTATAGCTTGCATCCTTACTGTGTTCTGATAGACTGTTTAATACTCTTTCTGGACTTCTCATAATGTCTCTCACATTTTCCGTTAATTGTATTAATAATTAGCTGCTTCCCTTCGCCATGTACAAGGCGTTACCTTGCTCGGACTACTATGGAAGCTCCGTTACCACTCCGAATTTTCATAGGTCAAACCTAATAGCCTTTCGGCACTTCGGGATAGGTAATCCCCGTTTATTACATCGTAACTGTTGGCATGATAGATTGTCGGATACGACTTCCGTCCTTCACTCGCTTACTGCGGTTGTGTCGTGATAAGTTCTTGCTACATTCATACCTATACACTGAAGTAGTATCACGATATGGCGATTGATAGTTACCTTACGCCATAGCCTAAAGGGGAACCACTCGGACTATCGTTTAATCAATTCGGACTTTATCCTCATATCTATCTTTTCATCTCGCCATTCAGTCGCAGTTTGGTAACTAACTGACTTATGACTTTTCCGACATGCTACACTCCCTGCTCGGTTAAGTTTTCCCGAAAACAGATAAGTCGGCTGATGATAGGTTATTTTCAAAGAACACTTTCCTAATCTCTTGCCAAAGAGATGTTTACGATGCAACCTTTACGGGCGCACAGAGGTACTTCAGATATTCACTCATACTCGGCGAGGAAAGGGCTTTCCAAGCCTCCTCGCAGATCAGCATCTTCCGCACCCCTTTCAGGCGGCGCAGCTTGTTGATGAAGGCTTCCATGATGATGATCGTAACCACGGGGAACAGCTCGGCATTATCTTTTATACTGTCAATTTCAAATACGATGAACCGCTTGTGCAGCAGGTCGATGTTCTCGTTCGAGTTCAGCAGGAAGTCGTAGCGTCCGCCCTTGTAATACTGCCTGAGCGTGGTCAGGAAGTTGTCGATGTTGAAGTCCTTCCGGCTCACCTTGATGTCCCTTGCAGCCAGCTCCTTCCGATAATCGTTCAGCATGTACTCGTAGAAGGTGTCGAACGAGGGGACGATGTCCCGGTTCTGCTGTATCCGGCGGATGTACGCCGACACCGCACTGCCCAGCTCGCCGCTCTCCGTCTTCGTGATTTTCTCGTCCTCGCCCTTCCACAGCGCCAGCAGCAGCGTCTTGATGCTGTCCTTCTTCTCCACGCTGAACTTGTAGTCGTCCGTGAAGAAGGGGTTGAAGCTGATGGGCTTCTCCTCCGTGTACGTGTAGTAAATCCCGTCCTCGCCCTTGGTCTTGCGGTGGATCAGCTCGCACAGCCCTTGGTACGAGTTGCCCGTGTCGATCAGCACGATGTGGCTGTTTTGCTCGTAATACTGGCGCACGAGGTGGTTCATGAAGAACGACTTGCCGCTTCCGCTCGGACCGAGGACGAACTTGTTGCGGTTCGAGATCATCCCTTTCTTCATCGGCAGGTCGCTGATGTCCAGATGCAGCGGTCTGCCCGTCATTCTGTCCGCCATCTTGATGCCGAAGGGCGAGAGCGAGTCCTTGTAGTTCGTTTCCTCGGTGAAGAAGCACAGGGCTTGCGGGATGAACGTGTAGAAGCTCTCCTCGAAGGGGAAGTCCCCCTCGTTGCCCGGTATCGCCGCCCAAAAGAGCGTGGGCACGTCCACCGTGTTGTGCCTCGGCTTGCACTCCATCAGGGCGAGCTGGCTGCCCACCTCGTTCTTGATGCGCCTGAGTTCCTCCCGGTCGTCGCTCCATGCCATCACGTTGCAGTGGCAGCGCACCGAGGTCAGCCCTTTCGAGTGCGCCTCGTTCAGGTATTCCTCTATCCAAGCCTTGTTGATCTGGTTGGAGCGGGAGTAGCGGGAGAGCGAGTGCATGTTCCGGGCGGTCTGCTCGAAGCGTTTCAGGTTCTCCCCGTGGTCGTCGATGAAGATGTACTGGTTGTAGCAGTGGTTGCAGTCCAGCAGCAAGCCCACCGGGGCGGCGAACGACAGCCGGCAGTCCGAGCGGTCGGTCGAGAGCCGCTCGTAACGGCTGTCCGTCGCCACCTTGCCCGGCAGGTCTTCCGTGTCCGAGAGGGTGTGCAGGCAGAGGATGTCGTCGCCGATGCGCATCTCCTCCGGGTTCAACTGGATGTCCTTCAGCACCGTCGTGTCGTGCTGCGAGAGCGAGAGGTACTTCTCCACGATGCCCGCCGCCGCTTCCGTCCCGGTGATCTCGTCCGTCGTGAGGCGGCGCAGCGTAACGAAACCGCTGTCGTTCATGATCTTCTCGAACTGCCCGACGGCTTCGAGGAACCTCGTAACCGTCTCCCGGTCCTCTATCTCCTTGGGGACAAGCCTGCCCTTGCAGAGGGTGGAGAACGTGCTTTCCTGACGGCTCCGCACCTTCGTGGTCTTGGTCAGGAACAGATAGCAGGTGTGCGAGAGGAACGGGCGTTCGTTGAAGTGCCTCTCAAAGCTCCGGCTCAGGAAGCTCAGGTCGTCCCTGTCCGTTTCCGGCCGGTACTTCTCCTCGATGAAGAAGTCCTGCTTGTGTACGATGGAATACTCCGGCAGCACCTTCACCGCCTTGTGCCAAGCCGAGTGGATCGCCTCGTACTCGCTCCCCGTAACGGAGAACAGTTCCGGCAGTTCCACCCTGAAGGCGACCGTCACGTCCGCCTCCTTGCTCACGATGCAGCCGTTCTCCACCGCCAGCAGCGGGAACTTGCTTTCGAGCGTCGCCGCTTTCATTACGTTTTTCATTCTTGCCAGTGTTTAAAGATAAATAATCGGGGGATTTTCAGGCGGTTCACCACGTACCTCGGATGCCTCCTGCGGGCGGCAGCCTTCATCAGCCCGTGCGTGCCGTACCGGGCGTTCAGCCGGAAGGTCAGCCATACCAGCAGCGTAGCCGCAGCCACGCCGCAGCCGATGCACACCCACTGGTTCACGCCCGCCATGTACAGGATGACGAACACCACGAACACGGCGAGCAGACCGCCGCAGAAGATGAAGAGGTACTGGCTTTCCAGCCCCTTGAACTCCACGTTCCTGCCGATCCCCTTGTTGATTTCCATGTCCATAGTCCGCTGTTTTACAGGAAGAACGAACGGAGGATGGTAGCCGCCACGATCAGGAAGATGCAGGCTCCGAACCAGCTCGCCGCCGTCTTCGACGTGTCGGGGTCGCCGGAGCTGAACTTCCCATATACTTTCACCCCTCCGATCAAGCCGACCACCGCACCGATGGCGTAAATCAGTTTCGTTCCCGGCTCAAAATACGAGGTGACCATCTGCGTGGCTTCGGTGATGCCCGCCTGCCCGTTTCCCTGCGCCATTGCGCCCACGGCAGCCAGTATGCAGGCCGCCGTGAATAAGATTTTTTTCTGTTTCATTTGTCTTTAAAATTTTAATTAAACATTATGGTTGTTCATCAGCCGGGCTACACGCTCACGTGCGCCCTCGAACTCGTCCAGCATCGCCTCCCAGATGTCCGACCCCATCACGGACGGCAGCACCTCACGGGCTTCCCGCTCCGCCTTTTCGTCCGCATTGTCCGACACCAGTACCCGGCGCACCTTTTTCAGGTCATCGAAAGAGTACCCCGTGGCGAAGTCGGGGTTGCCGTCCGGGTAATAAGCCCCTAATTCCTCTTCCTCCTCCAGTTCCCGGATCTCCTCCGGCGTGGGTTCATAGTCCGTCTCCTCCTCGTCCTCCTCCGGCTCGATGTCGGAGTAGTCCGCCCCGTCGTCCTCCGCTGCGGGCTCGTCCACGGCCCCGGCTGCCGCTTCCTCCCCGTCCTCCGCTCCGAAGGGCAGGTAGGTGCTTTCTCCCATGACCGTGTACGGCTCGCCCGGTTGCCCCGGTTCCTTTCCCGTTCCCTCCGTGTCTTCGTCCGTCTCCGCTGTCCCGAATATCCCGGTGATGTCCTGCCGGTAGTATTTCCACAGCACGGCGAGGTAATAGAGCA
This sequence comes from Parabacteroides caecihominis, assembly GCF_023656785.1. Taxonomy (NCBI): domain Bacteria; kingdom Pseudomonadati; phylum Bacteroidota; class Bacteroidia; order Bacteroidales; family Tannerellaceae; genus Parabacteroides; species Parabacteroides caecihominis. The sequence continues at coordinate 34,087 of NZ_JAMOKS010000037.1, read as the reverse complement.
GCAGGACGGTGAGCGATAATTTCAGTATCATGCCGTTTCCTCCTTCCTTTTTAAAAGAGGTTCTCCAGTTTCCCGGCGTATGCCGCCTCGATCTCCTCCCGGTATTGCTCGAAGTGCTGCGCCAGCACGTTGTCGATGTATGCCGAGAGCGACACCTTGCCGCCCGTCAGCATCACCGAGATTTTGGCGATGCGCTCGTGGTACTCACGGCGCACATAGACCGGCTTGCCGTAGCGGGCGGGGATGTCCATGCCTTTAAGGAAGGTCGTCTCGTAGTCCGCCTGCCTTCCCTTGCGCCGTCTTGTGTCCGCCGCCTTCCCTTCCTGCGCCTTCTCCACCGGCACGGCGGTTTCCTCCTTTCCGGTTCCCGGTTCTCCTGTCCCTGCCGCCTCGCCCGCCATCATCCGCATCAGCAGCTCCTCGTCGATGGGCTTCTCATTCCGCTGCTTCTTCATAGCCTTCCAGTTTGAGGATGGTCGCTATCTCACGGGTCAGTTCGGGGATGCCGCTGCCTGCCAGCATCCGCCTGTCGGGAGCCAGCAGCGTGGAGCGGAACACCGTCCGTCCCGTACTGTCCGCCTCCTTGCGGAAGCGTTTCGTGTCGGGGATGCGGGTTTGCAGCATCGGCAGCCCCATGTCGGCGACCACCTGCCCGTACTTCTCGTACAGCCCGCTCGTTTCCCGCTTGTCCACTTGGTTCCAGAAAAGGTAAAGTCCCTTCAGGCGGCTCGTCTCCTTGCCCAGCATCATCCGTTGCAGCACGTCGAGGAAGGAGAGCGTGCTCTCCAGTACCGCCTTGTCCGCACTCACCGGGGCGAAGATGTAGTCCATCTGTGCGATCGTGCGCAGGATGCCCGCCGAGTTCACCGTGCCCGGCAGGTCGAAGAAGAGCAGGTCGTAGCAGCCTTCCGCCGCCAGCTCCCTTGCCGTGTCGGGGGCTTGCTCCACCCGGCACTTGCGCACCGGATAGGCGGCACGCCCCGGCTGCCGCATCTGTTCGTAAGCCGCCCGTTTCAGGTATTCGTTCTCCAGTACCGCCCGGCTGTCCCGTTCCCGCATCTCGTACAGGCTGTACTGCGGGAAGTCGCAGTCGATCACCGCCAGCGGACACCCCAAGCGGTAGTGCAGGTAACCCGCCACCAACACCGTGATAGCTGTCTTGCCGCTGCCGCCTTTCTGTGTGGCGAAAGCCACGTTCAATGTCTGTCTGTCCATATCGTCATTCTGTTGGTTATTCATCCGGCTGCCCGTGCAGCCGCTTCTCTGTTCACTCAATCGGTCAGCTTTTCAGCCACTCTGCCGTTCATTCATCCGTCCGTTCATCCGTTCAGGCATCCGGTCATACATTCAGCCCGGCATCCGGCTGTCCAACTGTTTGACCGTTTAGCCGTTTAGTCATTTAACCGTTTGGCTGTTTAGCCGATCGTCCGGCTGGTTATCCGGTTGTCCGTCCGTTTGTCCGGCAAGACCGTCAGCCGTTCGGCTGTCCGTCCGGTCGGCTATCCGGTTGTTTCCTTGTCTATCCGGACAGTCGTTTCACCGCTTCCACGGCGCAAAGGAATATCAAAATACCGGTAGTTTATCCGTTTGATTATCAGTGTGTCGTGCATTGTCTTTCCACCCGTAGGTTTGTCGCATCCGGGCATGGTGTCCGGACGGGAAAAGGGCTGTTACTTTGCAGGCGGAAACCAAAATGGAGTAAGAATGGAAAAGAGCGGCAACCGCCCGAGGGAGTGCCCCGGCACTCCGCAGCAGGCAAGGGCATCCCCAATCTGTCCGGCAGGACGGATTTTATTTTCAAACGAAAATGGCAAGTTGTGTGCTGCGGCACTCGAAATGAATTTCGTGCCTCACCACCACCTTGCCCCCTCGATGTGGCATCCCCCTCCGGAGTCGGGGGATGCTCACGGGGGAGAGCCGTAGGCATACGGCGTTTTCAGACCATGTTTCACTTAAAATTTTACAGGATGATGGACAATCAGAAGAAGTATGCGGGCAACCACGGGCGAAAGCCCAAGCCCGACAAGATGCGCCACCGCTACGTGTTCCGTCTGGACGACGGGGACAACGCCCGTTTCCTCGCGCTTTTCGACGAGTCGGGCAAGGCGACCAAGGCGGAGTTTATCGTTTCCGCACTTTTTGGCAGGGAGATTAAGGTCATTAAACTGGATAAGGGGACGCAGGATTTCTACATGCGCCTGACCACTTTCCACTCGCAGTTCCGTGCCATAGGCACGAACTACAACCAATGCGTGCGTGCGCTCAAATCCAATTTCTCGGAGAAGAAAGCCCTCGCTTTCCTCTACAAGCTGGAGCGGCACACCCTCGAACTGGTCGAGTTAAGCAAGCGGATTTCCGCATTGGTGGAGGAGTTCCGGAGCAAATACCCCGTCCGATGATAGCCAAGATCTCGCACGGCAGCAGCCTGTACGGGGTGCTTGCCTACAACCAGTTGAAGGTGGACGAACGGCACGCCGACGTGCTTTTCACCAGCCGGATTATCGAGCCGCAGGGCGATAACCCCTACACGATAGGGCATCTTTCCCGCTCGTTCAGTGATTACCTCACAGCCAATCGCAAGACCGAGAAGCCCGTCCTGCACATCTCCCTCAATCCCGACCCGAAGGATTGCTTGAGTGAAGAGCAGTTTGTCAGCTTGGCGGAGGAGTATATGCGGCGCATGGGCTTCGGCGACCAGCCCTATATCGTCTATCGCCACAACGACATCGGGCGGGAGCACCTGCACATCGTTTCCGTCCGGGTGGACGAAACCGGGCGGGCGATTTCCGACAGCTACGAGCACGGGCGTTCGATGAAGGTCTGCCGGGAGCTGGAGAGGCAGTTCGGTCTTGTCCCGGCTACGCCCAAGCAGTGGAAGGAGGGGCTGCCCTTGTCGCCCGTCGGTTACGGGGACGGCAACCTCAAGGGGCAGTTGGCGGGAGTCATCCGCCCGCTTGCCCGGGAGTGGCGTTTCCGTACATTGGGCGAATACCGTGCCGTCCTTTCCCTTTACGGCATCACGGTGGACGAGGTAAAGGGGGAATACGGCGGGCGGGAGTATCACGGCTTGACCTATTCGGCAACCGACAGGGAGGGCAACAAGGTCGGCAAGCCCTTCAAGTCCTCCGTGTTCGGCAAGGAGGCGGGCGTCGCAGCCCTCGAAAAGCGGATGCACAACGCTGTCGCATGGGAAAAGACCCACAAGGAGGTCGCCGCCGCCACCGCCGGAAAGGTTGCAGCCGCCATGCAGAGCGCAGGGCATGACCGGGCGCAGTTCGAGCGGGAACTCATGCGGCAGGGCATCGGCGTGGTATTCCGTCAGAATGAAGCCGGGCGCATCTATGGGGCGACCTTCATCGACCATGCCGCCAAAGCCGTCTTCAACGGCTCCCGTCTGGGCAAGGAGTTCTCCGCAGGCGTGTTCAACGACCTTTTCGCCGGGCAGGAAGGCATTCACTTGCCGCAACCCTCCGCCGAAGTGGAACATCCCACCCGGCAGCAGGAGCAGCACAAGGACGGCACCACCCAGAACGTGGCGGCCGCCTTCAACCTCTTTGCCCCCGTACCCGGCGGAGCGTCCGGCGACCAGCCCGTACCGCCCCGAAAAAGGAAGAAAAAACGCAAATATGGAAGGCAACAGTAACAATGCCCAATGCCCATCCGCATGGCACACCGACCTCATTTTCGCAGCGTAAAGCGGAACGCAGCGATTTTCGGATAAGGACAAAAAGCTGTTTGAGCGTAGCGAGTTCTTTTTGTCCCCGAAAATTGCGAAGTGGAGTAGCGAGAAAATGCAGTCTTGACTTTTTCTTTTTGGTATCTTTTTCTTTTGTGTCAAGACAAAAGAAAAAGTACATAACTAAAACGAAGTTTTAATTTATACATCAACGAATTATGCAAAACGAAGACGATTTGCGTGGACTCGCCAAAGTCATGGAGTTCATGCGTGCGATAAGCATTTTATTTGTAGTCATCAATATTTATTGGTTCTGTTACCAGTCCGTCCGGGAGTGGGGCATCGACATCGGCGTGGTCGATAGGATATTGCTCGGCTTCCAGCGTACCGCCGGGCTGTTCTCCAATATCCTCTGGACGAAGCTCTTCGCCGTGCTGTTCCTCGCCCTTAGCTGCCTCGGCACAAAGGGCGTGAAGGAACAGAAAATCACGTGGCGCAGGATCATCCTTTGCGGCGTGTCCGGCTTGTTGCTCTTTTTCGGCAACGGGTGGTTACTCGCCCTTCCTCTGCCGTTTCCGGCGGACACCGTGCTGTATATCGCCACCCTTACCGCCGGGTATACCTGCCTGCTCATGGCGGGGTTGTGGATGTCCCGCCTGCTGAAGACCGACCTGCTCGAAGACGTGTTCAACGTCGAGAACGAATCCTTCATGCAGGAGACCGAGCTGAAGGAGAACGAGTATTCCGTCAATCTCCGCACCCGCTTCTGGTTCAGGGGCAGGGCGTATGACGGATGGATCAACCTTGTCAATCCCTTCCGTGCGACGATGGTCTTGGGCACGCCCGGTTCGGGTAAGTCCTATGCGATAATCAACCAGTACATCAAACAGACCATCGAGAAGGGCTATTCGCTTTTCCTGTATGATTTCAAGTACCCCGACCTCTCCGAGATAGCCTACAACCACCTGCTCGCCCACTTTGACGGCTACAAGGTCAAGCCCAAGTTCTACGTGATAAACTTCGACAATCCGAGGGAGAGTCACCGCTGCAACCCCATCCACCCGGACTTCATGACCGACATCAGCGATGCCTACGAGAGTGCCTACACGATTATGTTAAATTTGAACCGCACGTGGATTTCCAAGCAAGGCGACTTCTTCGTAGAATCGCCTATTATTCTGTTAGCCAGTATTATATGGTATCTCAAAATCTACAAGAACGGCAAGTATTGCACCTTCCCCCATGCCATCGAGTTCCTGAACCGCAAGTACGCCGACATTTTTCCCATCCTCACCTCGTACCCGGAGCTGGAGAACTACCTTTCTCCCTTCATGGACGCATGGGAATCCTCAGCGGTGGAGCAGTTGCAGGGGCAGATAGCCAGTGCCAAGATACCGCTTTCCCGCATGATTTCCCCGGCGCTCTACTGGGTGATGACGGCGGACGATTTCACCCTCGACATCAACAATCCCGAAGAGCCTAAAGTGCTCGTAGTCGGTAACAATCCCGACAGGCAGGGCATTTACGGGGCGGCGTTGGGACTGTACAACTCCCGCATCGTGAAGCTCATCAACAAGAAGAAACGGCTCAAATCCGCCGTGATTATCGACGAGCTGCCCACCATCTACATGCGTGGGCTGGATAACCTGATTGCCACCGCCCGAAGCAACAAGGTAGCCGTCATGCTCGGCTTTCAGGATTTTAGCCAGTTGAAGCGTGATTACGGGGACAAAGAGTCCGCTGTGATTTGCAATACGGTCGGCAATGTCTTTGCTGGTCAGGTAGTTGCCGAAACCGCCAAGACACTGTCCGAGCGTTTCGGCAAGGTCTTGCAGAAACGGCAGAACATGACCATCAACCGGAACGAAACCTCCGTCTCCATCAACACCCAGATGGACAGCCTTATCCCGGCGAGCAAGATTTCCACCCTCACACAGGGTATGTTCGTCGGGGTGGTAGCCGACAATTTCGACGAGCGTATCGAGCAGAAGATTTTCCATGCCGAGATTGTCGTGGATAACGAGCAGGTCAAGCGGGAGACCGCCCGCTACGTGAAGATTCCGCAGATCATCGACTTCACCGACAAGGACGGCAACGACACCATGCAGCAGCAGATCGACGCCAACTACTACCGCATCAAGAACGAGGTCAGGCAGATTGTAGCCGACGAAATTGAGCGCATCAAGGCTGATCCGGAGCTGTCGCATCTGATTAAGAACAAGTGAGGATAAAAATACCCCGTCGGCAAAACAAGCCGGCGAGGTTCTTTTTATCGGGTATGTTTTTTTTCGGTATGAAGTAATGGTTAAGTGAGCGAAATACATTATTTTTGTAATGATATGGATAAGGACAATCGCAAATACCGGATCTGCTTCATCGACTATATGTGGTATGTAGCCGAGATATGGCACGAAAGGGAGCATACCAACCTTAACGGGCGTATGCTGTTGTTCTTTTGCTGGCTCTTTGCCATACTCGTACCGCTTGGAATACCGTTGATGTTTCGCTATTTCAGTTGGATTGTTGCTTTTGCCGTAGTGATGATGCTCTGCTTTCTTCCCGACTTGTTCTGCCAGCTCCGCTACACAGCCGGGCAGCGTGAAGCACTCCGTGAATATTACGGAAAGATGAAACATCCCGGCAGGAAGCTCGCCAAAATAGTCCTTATCGCTATCGCTCTGACTGTGGTGAATGTCGCACTGATGTTTCACCTCGGATTTATACATTGGGCATGATAAACGGCAGGAGAATAAGCATCGGTTCTATCTCTGGGATTACTTACATATCGGCTAATTTCCATTTCACGGCAGAAGCCGAAACATCATCATCGTTCCGCTTTAAGCAGTAGTGCTGTTTGCTGCTAACATTTTATTGTGTCAATTCATTATCAGTTTTACAACAGACCAATGACATTTGCAACAATAGATATTGTCGCTATGTTGTTCTATACCTTCTATATCTATCATTGGAAGTTGTAATTTCTTTCCTTTCATCACAATCTCAAACTCATTGAAATGCCAATCTTTAAGTTCTTGTTTTTCTATTGTGAAACCACAACTCTGTAAAAGTGTTGTAAGCTCTATTATAGGATTACATATTGATTTGTATTGACACATATTATTTTTCCCTTGTTAGTAATGTCCGGTGGCTAACCGACCTTTTCAGGGGAGGGTAAGCCGCTTGTTATGTATCTTTATAAGTTGGGATGACTTACCCAATTATATTTTTTCATTAACTTTTCCATTGCTTTATTCTCTGCATTATTATTTCTGAAATAAATATATACAGATTTCAAGGTTTTCAGATGAAATAATGTTTTTTCCAACTCTTCGGTTGTTAGACATGTTAGTTCCGTTGCGACAAAACGCTGCAATTTCGGAAGATATCTGACACTGTCTATACCATAGCGCAGATTCGGGCAGCCTGCCAACTCCAACAATTCCAAGTTGCTCAGTTTTGACAAGTCTGGCAAGGTCTCAAGACTGAAAGTCCAGTGCAGATAAAGTCTTTTCAGATTAACCAATTTAGATATCCACGAAAAATCCGAGCATTTCGTCTGCCTTTTCAGATACAGATATTCCAAATTCGGAAATTTGTCAGGCAAACACTCCCCGTTTGTCAGTTTGGAGAATATGGATAACTTTTTCATATTGAAGTTAGGATTCAGACTCGATGCGTCCATTTTTTTGACCTCCAATTCTTTAAGATTTGTCAAACTGTTAATGACAGAAAGTTGTTTTTTAGTAATTTCCAAATAGTCTCCAAAATTAAGAGTATCTAAGAACTTTAACTCTTGCAGGCTCTGCAATGATATGCTTCTTTTAATCAGACCTAAAATTGAAAGACTTTGCAGTAATGGAGTATATTGAACAAAATCAATAGAATCCAATTCTGCTTTATGCGGAAAGTTGGAGACAAGTAAATGCCGTACATTACTCAAAAATTCAATAATATTGAGATTGTATATCAAATCTTCATCTTCTTGACTTATTCCTAAATCACAATCAATACATATCATACAATCATTCATTCCAAGCAATTTATTAATGGATTGCAATTGACTCACAGTATAGCCCTGTGTACCAAACAATTGTATTGATTCTCCTTGTACTATGGTTATATTTGCAATTTCCTGTGAAGTTTGTTTACGAATATATATCATATTGAATTTTATTAAGATACATAATGTGTTTCAGCTAACAAAATTTAGCTGTTAAGTTGATTGTTACCAATGTTTTGTTTTGGGAAATAATATAAGCTATCAACTTTGTGTTTCTCGAAAAATAGTTCTATATTACCAATTCTTATAGAACCATTCTTGGAAATATTATTCTTGAATTTATCTTTTACACCATCTATATGTTGTCCAAGAATGAATATATCGTCAATAAATTCAATATTGATATTTTGCTTTTCTCTATTAATGTCGTTTCTTTCAACCATAATATATTGACATATATTATTTACTTTATCAAAAGAGAACTCAATTTTATATTCGAGTGAGTAAGCTGCCATAAGATAATGATGTTTAGTTTCAAACAAATCATCAGATATGTTTTTGACAACTTCAATACTTGTCAATTCTTCAGCGATACCTTTTTCAGAAAGTAGTTCTGATGTCTTTATCTTATACATAGCTTATTTTATTTTCGTTATTTTCAATTGGTAATGCTTGGCGGATAACCGACCTTTTCAGAGGAGGCTCATCCGCTTGTTATCAATGGTTTTACTTTGTGCAATCAATTAACTTTTTTATTTCTTCGACACGTTTTGCATCGGTAAACGATTTAGATTTAAAATAATTATCTGTAAATTCCTGATTTTTAATTCGTAATATTCGTTCTCTTAACAACGGAACTAAAACTATGGAATCGAGATTTTGAAATCGTTCCTTATATTTTATCAATATCTCTTCCAAACGATTAAAAACAGCATCGCAAAGTTGGCATCTCATTTCATTTTCTGACAACTCTATATACTCATCCAAAGCCAACATTTGATCTATGTTAAGTATATCTTTTTTTTGAATATATCGAGCATACGATTTTAAGCTATTTTTTTTTAATATCTTCTCTGCGAAATAATCTTAAAACAATAGCTAATGATATATGGTGTTTATCTATTCTTTGCACCTGATTAGATATTTCCTCTTGCCCAATCATATCCCCCAAGTTGGTAGCTATATAGTTTACAACTTTGTCTTGTTTCACATTGGCTTCAAAACTTCCAGCCCACCTTAAATCATATGTTATTGATAAAAAAACTCCCATATTATTTATTCCGTTAAAAACAAACTACATTTTTAGACATCTTTATTGATAATGTCTGGCAGCTAATTGACCTTTATGGGCGATTGAGGTGCATGTTACTGATACATTCTTTTAATTCTTATATCCTTTCTAATTCATATAAAACTTCTTTCAGTAAGTCATATTCTTTATTATTCAAATCTCCATGCGCTAATAATCCGCAAAGATTAGAATATATCTTATCATAGATTTGTGGATCAGCATCATTCTGGAAGGAATGTATTAGTTTCTTATAAAACTCATTCCTACTTTCCGATAGCTCTGTCATTTGCTCCAATTTTCTAATAAGTTCTTTCGTATTCATTCTTATAGGTAATGTCTGGCGGATAATCGACCTTGAAAAGGTCGATTTATCCGTATGTTACTGACTTTTCTCTGAATTATTAAGTTCAACAAAAAATTGTACCATTCTATTGTATAATCTATCACGTAGCTGGTCTAATCTATTGTTTTCATCAATGCAAATGATACCATTTCTCATTAAAACCAAATCTGTAAATGATCCCATTCCACCAAATAGACCTTTAATTTCTCTTAGCCAATCCTTTGGGGAAGAAACATTGGCTGCATACAATCTTTTGAGAGTGATTATCCAACCAGTTTCACCCACAAATTCTAATAACTCTATTATTTCTAAAAGGATTTTTCTTAATTCTTTTTCCATATTTCCTTTTTATTTCTTCAGTCAGTAATGTTTGTTGGATAATCGACCTTTGGAAGATTAATCCGTATGTTATCGTTTATTTCAACTTAATTAGTTTTTCATATTGAAAAGAAACATCAAGAAGTTTATCTACTAATTCATCTCCAAGCCAACAATCTATTAGATATTTGCCATAACTTGGTGTAAACGAGTAAATATCTTTATCAATCGCATTAATCATATTTTCCAATTCTTTTTGTACATTATGTAATGCACCATCAGGAAGAGAAGTCTTCCTACATTCAAAAGGTTGCGCTAATATTCTTTTTACATCATCAAGTATATTCACACAACAACTTTTTACTGTTTCTTTTCTACTTACCATATTAAACGATAATGTTTGGCAGCGTTCCGCTTATTCAGTCGGTTTGCTGTTTGTTACTAACGTTTACACATCGAATAGAGATTTATTTTATCTTTGAACATCTGTTCCGATTCTTTATATCCTTGCATTTTATAATATTCAAGTAAAATATCCGGATGCTTATTCAGTAAATAATAATCTATTAAACAATTTGCAACATCAAGATAATCATGCGTTTTACAACGCTGCTTATATTCGTCTTCCGAGATTTCAAGTTCATTTAATATATAATCTCGCTCCGACTCATCTATAACAATTTCTTCGTTTTCCCACTCTAAAAGCACGTATTTGCAAAAAGCCCTAAAACTATCCGATAAAAGATAAGTATATAAATCTTTTATTGATAATTCTTGAAAGTTACACTTACAGAGCAAAGTATTACATTCGGAGATGTAATCTTCAAGGTTATCAATTCGTGCTTCCTCCCAAGAGTCATTTTCTTTACAGAAATAAAGTTGTGGCAACTCTTGTTGAATTGTTTGCCATAGTTCTTTCAATTCTTTACTTTGAAGTAGTCTTTCAATTTCTATTCGATTTACCATATTTTTTGCAAGTTAGTAATGTATTTCAGCTAACTGCATTTAGCTGTTAAGTTGATTGTTACCAACATTTATTTTTTCAATTCTCCCAATAAGCATATATTGGCTATGTGATATTAAATATTCTTCATTTTTTTCTTCGTATTTATTTTCTAAACACAAAGCACCACCGACAATAACATCAACATTCGTTTCTAAATCAAAATATTCTTTTTCATATCTGGGTTTCAAAATTAGAATACAACTTTTTTGTCCATTAAAATCTAAAAAACTATCAGATTTGAAAAGAAGAAATGTAGGAGAAAGTTGCTTTATTACTATACCATGAAGAATATTACTACCATTATGATTGAAACCCCACGGTTCATCTACTGTTAGTTTGTACTTGACCATATTTATTAATTTTCTTTAGTTGGTAATGGGTTGGCAGATAAACAGCCTTAAATGTTTTATCTGTTTGTTATCATCAATTTAATAAAATTCAACTATACAGTCCGATAAAGTGTAACTTCGTCCATTAGACAATTCAATATTGTCATTGTTGATTTTTCCCGTCAATAAATTCAACATACTTGCTCCTTGCGTTATTTGTTTTCTCCAACCTAATATATCAGAGTGGTATTCTACTGCATAAAACTTATTGCCATCAGGTGTTGTAATACAACAACCTTCTTCTGAAACTCCTCCACCTTTAGGTAATGAAGGCTGAACAAATCTTGTTACTTTGTCGAAATTTGAAGTTACTTTTTTGAAATTTGAGGATGGCTCACCTTGAATATATAGAAATTCAATACCATACATCTTTTCATAACCCGGTATGTTATTCATATCTTTCATTATTTATCTTTTGATGATAATGTCCGGCAGCGTGCCGCTTGTTCAGTCGGTTTGCTGTTTGTTATCATTGTTAAAGAATCTTCTTACATCATAATTTGCGATAGTTCTTGCCAATGATTTAGGAGATACTCCATTGTTGTTCTCTATATCGGGATTAGCTCCATTTTTCAAAAGGTGTTCGATAAAAAAGCCATCTCCCTTGTATTGCATAACAGCTTCCCATAAAGGAGTATTACCATTTGCATTTTGCATATCTATATCTGCATTATGATTCAGGAGTAATTCAAAAATACCTTTCAACTGATATTGAACAGAAAGATATAATGCAGTGCGTCCGTCTTTCCTTTTTTCATTTATATCCAACCCTTTTTTTACAAATTCGGGTATAATTACACCTGCGGGATGTACGATACTCTTGTAATTCATTATATAGTAATGAAGTAGATTACTCCCATATTTATCTTTACTATTTATGTCATAATCTATTAGAGCTTGTATAAACCTGTTTGAGTCATCACTCAATAATTCAAGTTTCATATCTTCTATTGTTCTCATTTCTTTGATTCTAATGTAAACAACGATAATGTCCGGCGGATAATCGACCTTTCTGGGGAGATTGATCCGCTTGTTATCTGCCACTATTCACTTTGATAAGTTTCAACTACATACAAATCAACGTTAGGATAATCGTTTGAAACTTTGTTCAAAACAGCTTTTACATCATCCCATTTTAATCCTCCTAATCCAGCACCGATTGCAGGTAAGGCTATTGCCGTTACATTATCACCACTGGCTAACTCAAGCATCTGTATCAGTGCCTTTTCGATATACTCTATTTTAGCTCGTGTTCGCCACGTTGCTTGAGTGCCAAGATTATATATATGCCCGTTGCCATAATCATAATCAAATACATCTCCGGGGCAAAACTTGTTTTCTTTACACAATAGCTTATATTCAAGATACATATCTGGATATTTGTCTTTGAACTGCACGGCAATGCCTTTACCCATTGCACCGGCGCAATTACATCCGTGCGCATAACTACTTACACCCTCAATGCGGAATATGTCGCCTTTCTCAATATACCTAATCATTGTTTTTTCTTTTTTATTGTTATTTTATTCTGGCAGATAATGTCCGGCAGATAAACCACCTTAAATGTTTCATCTGTTTGTTAGCAACCTCTTTTTGTTTTATAGATTATTTCAGAATATCCATTTGGAAATGATTTGGTGATGGAGTCTAAAGCCCCATCGTCCTGATATTGGAATATGTGAACCAAGCCTCCAGCGTTTTCCCCCTCTTCATTATACTGTTTGATTTCAATATGTGTCAAGACATTTCCATCATAGATGTAACTCTCTTCACGGCTACCATAATTACCACAAAGTAGCAACCGATTCAGCTTTCCATCCTTGAAAAAGTAATGACATACATTCATCAGATGTTTGCCATTATCATAGAGAATACTTTTCACAAGATTGTCAGTATAAAATAGGAAGGTGTGATAGAATTGATTTTCAATCGAACAACCAGCCTTTACTTCAATTATTTTTGCTTGATCATTAAATCCATATATACAAAGATTTTTGCTACTTTTTATTGTATCATGACGTTTTACAGGCTTCCCTTGTTTGAAACCATTACGCTGATAAGAGAATGGGGTAAGTTCATAAAACTCACTTTTATAATATTCATTTCTTACGACCTCTTTTTCAATTTGTTGCCTTATAAGTTCAAAGTCGTTTTTATATGCTTCAAATTCAGCTTTTAACCTTTCGTTCATCATATATTTTTGTTATTTAGGTTGCTAATGGGTTGGAAAGGAACGCCGTTTAGGAGTTAGCTTTCCTTGTTATCAATTTTATATTCTTCATATTCAAGAAACGCAGTATCAACATCTCCTTCTAACAGGTAGTAGAAACAATCTTGTATTATATCAATCCATTCAATAATTTGCTTTTGCTGTTCTTGTGAGACAAAATTAGCCCCGACAATCCATCTCCTGCCTAAATGTATAATGCTATACACATCACTTATTAGGGTTTGATTGATTGTCGGCTTCATAAAATCATCCGCAAGAACTTTAAGACATTCCATTATCTCCATAAAATTACACTCATATAGTTTTCCTCGAAATGGACGAAGTAAGCCAAGAAAGCCATTTTCCCATTTCTCATTTTCTATATCATTGTTTCTACAAGAATGAAAACTTAATAAAATATATGCTTCTTCTTTTGTCATTGCGTTTCTGTTTAATTGTTGATAATGTTTGGTGGCTAACCGACCTTTTCAGGGGAGGTTGAGCCGCTTGTTATCGTCGGCTTGAAATATTATATTCAGGAATCATTTCCGGAATTTTCATTTTCTCATACTGCTCTATTTTAGGTTTATTTCCTTCAAATTTAATTCCTCGCAAATCACAACTGATAAATCTTGTTCTTGTAAAATTGCAATTATAGAATTTTGAGGCTCTAAACTCTACATTTTTAAATTCAGCACCGGTGAAATCACAATTATAAAATTTTGTCCGCCTGCCACCATATTCATATCCATATGTTGTAATACCAAATTTAGCATCAATAAAGCAACAATTCTCAAAAATGGCATCATTAGCATTAATTACCAACTTAGATTTTCGAAAATTACATTCTTTGAAAATTGATTTATCCATTAAACAACCGTCAAATTTCGTTCTGAAAAAATCAACATTGTACAAAGAACTTTCAACAACAGAACAAGAAAGAAATGAATAAGACATGTTGATTGTTTCAAATTTTGATTGTTTCAAGTATGCTTTACGCAACTGAATAACTGATGATTTGCAACTAAGTTCTATACCCGATAGATCTAAGTTTGACATTTCGATGTTGCTTTGGGTAAATTGCTCTAAAACAGGGCTAATTTGCTCCAGAAATATTGGATCAGACCATTTTTCTTTAATCTTATTCATTTCCTTCTATTTACTTGACGATAATGGGATGCAGCTAACTGCGTTTAGCAGTTTAGGTGATTGTTACCAATGTTTTCTAAAATTAATTGATGAATCCTTTCTGACAAATTCCATTGTAGTGAGACAAATTTTTGTTTCATTGGTAGATCAGAGAACGAACCAATGCCTGAAAGTGAGGCATCAATTTCATGGAGATTTTGATAAAATGATTCGCAATCTTCTTCGCCTTCTTTTATTAGTTTCAACTTATTCTCATACCAAACCGCTTGTTTATGCCAACCTGTTTGATGTAGTAATTCTATCATTTTCTCCAATTCATCAATTAATTTATTTCTCATTTTTAATTTTATATTATTGGTAATGTTCGGCGGATAATCTCTCTTACGGAGATTTATCCATTTGTTACCGATGTGCCATTTATTTCTATTTCTTTAAATTTTAAAAACTCATTTGCCTTATACAAATGAAGTAATTGCATTTTCATATTTTCATTGACAATGTTTTTATAAAAACCGTATTTATTCCACCCTTTTAAAAAGAACCCATCTACAGATGAAGGTATTTTAGACATATCTAACACAAGTGTACTCATGCATTCAAATTCTTCTCGTTTGGAATGAATATTGTCAACACAATCAATTACTTCATTAAAAATAATTGCCATATAATCAAGTGGGAAATCTCCATGTACTGAAACCCTTTTTAAAGAAATTCCTTTTATGGAGGACAATTCGTTTATATTCAATATATCTTCTCTGACAAGAAACAAATGGCTGACTTCAGCAAATTCTGGCATTCTTATTTGCCCAAATCCAGATATACTTTTAGCGATTAGCCCCTTACCTTTGATAAGAGCTTTTATTTGATACCTTTCCGATGAAGATGAATCTATAATTCTTTGAAAATTAATTTCTTTATCTTCATATATAAACTCCCACGAATATGTAATACATTTCTTCCATATTCGATTTTCTCCATTCAAGTATATTTTATACCATTTCATATTGTCATTGTTAATCGGTAATGTCCGGCAGATAAACCGCCTTCAATGTTTCATCTGTTTGTTAGCAACCTATTTTCTATCAATCTTTTGTAAAAGTTGATTGTAATACTTCTCTAACATTTTGATGTTATTTTTTCTGTCAATTTTTCCACTTTCATTATCTGTGTATGCAAACCACTTAAATAGCAATTCAACAAAAATATGTTTACCAATTTCTGTTAAAGAACTTTCCTTAATAATTGAAGGCATGATTAGGTTTCCTTCATTATCACATGGATTATCACACAAAAGTCCCTTTCCGTATGCGTAGTTTAATAAGTTCTGACAACAGACTTTCGCATAGTCTTTATCTCTCTGACGGATTTGAGCTTCTATAAGTCCGTCAACATCAAAAATTATTTGGTCACTCATATTCTTTTTAGTTTGTAAAGTTGCTAATGTCTGGTGGATAATCGACCCTTCGGGAGATTCATCCGCTTGTTACCGACGCATTTTGTTACTGATTATCTTTTTATTATCTTACTCGTAATTGTATGTACTACAATATCGCTCATACGAAATATTATTCTGATTCAGGTAATCTTCAAAATCGACATACCGAGCCTCTTGTTGTAGATATTCTCTATATGCGACATAAAATCTTCGGCAATCTTCTATAAGAGTTTCGTCATTGTCAATTTTCAGTTTGTTTGAAATAGCTTGGAACCTGTCAACGGAGCTTAACATATTCGGTATATCCGAGATGTTTGCTCCATTCACTCCATTCAAAACGCCAAAAGGAATTTCATGTATTGAGTACCATAAATGCTCTTTCCCGATGAAATACTGTGCTTTTAGCGCATCTTCATTATCAGGATCTTTTTTAAGAACCATATCAGCTAACTGAATTGAACTGTATTTATAATTATGCTCATTAGAAAATATAGATACAGGACTTGTAGTTGATATATATTCAATCCCATCCCTGCCATGCAGACAATAGAATAGGAACTTCAATCCTTCTATGCCTCCGTTTTGAAAGTCCTCATTAACTGTTGGGACTATTGCCTTTTCAATAAAAATTTTATTATAGCTTACATCTTTGTATTTGTCCCAAAACTCATATAATTCAGGAATAGTTGGATTGCCATCTGCATATTGAGCCTTAGCCCATTCCGTTAAAAGAATGTGCCGCTGCTTTCGTTCTGGTTTGCTAATGTATTCCTTTCGGAATTTCAAGCATATTTCAATATAATCAGTTAATATTTGTTTCATTGTTTTTGTTTTCTCGTCGGTAATGTTCGGTGGATAATCATCATTAAAGGAGATTGATCCGCTTGTTATCTGCCCGCTTTATTCCTCTTCTTCGATGAAATGATTTATAAAGTAATTGAATGACTGGGCGATGTAACGAGTATTTGTTTCAAAGTTGTATTCTCTTGAAGCGTTTTCGTCCCACTCGTCAGTCACGTAATAGTAAATCTTTTTATTCTTCAAGTTCAACGCATAATAGTTTCCACCCGAATCCATAGCAAAAGGCAACAGATTGCATGGCATTAAATTCCTACTCCATATATCTTTGGCTATGACTTCAATTGTTTCAAAAGCATTGGTGCGTTCCTTTATCGGAAAGAACGCATTTATCTCCACCCGATCCAAATCCTCGTCCTGCGGTTGATAACAATATGGTGATGGCATACCACCGTTGAACTTGAGGTAAAAGTTCTTCATGCCTGCCGGAATCTTTACATTCAACTCAACCTCAAAATTCTTTATATCTTCTTTTGTTAGCGAAGCCGAACAGTCCGAAAGTTCAGGCATTACACCTTCTATTTCTATAATCTCCGTTTGTTGTTCCTCTTCGATTTTTGGGAAAGCAACGAGATTATTGAAAAAATCATCTATTGAATCCGCTATCAATTGAGGTTCATCAAAAATAAATGCATCGCTATTTTTTACAAAACCAATAATTTTATAAAAATATACAGCTCTGTTTTTTATATTGATTGCAATTACACCAATATTTCTCAAATTGTTATGTCCACTGGCAAATAGCAGAATATTGTCAGAAATCGAATTAGAACTACGATGCTCCAAGGTTTCTCCTTCAACAGTATGAAAAAGAGCATTTTTAAAACTCTTATTATATTTGAACGGTTGGAAAATTCTAATTTCCACTTCGTAATATTTGTTTATGGAGATGGTTTGCTGTTTAGGTTCTCCTCCATTATATTGCAAATAGAACTCTTTCAGTCTTTCCGGCAAAACATGACCCAACTTGCTCTCAACTTCTTCAAAATCTTTGAGAGTAAGACTTTTTTGACAATTTTCTAATTCTATCTTCATATTCATTCTTTTTATGGGCAGATAATGTCCGGCAGATAAACCGCCTTCAATGTTTCATCTGTTTGTTAGCAACCTATTTTCTATCAATCTTTTGTAAAAGTTGATTGTAATACTTCTCTAACATTTTGATGTTATTTTTTCTGTCAATTTTTCCACTTTCATTATCTGTGTATGCAAACCACTTAAATAGCAATTCAACAAAAATATGTTTACCAATTTCTGTTAAAGAACTTTCCTTAATAATTGAAGGCATGATTAGGTTTCCTTCATTATCACATGGATTATCACACAAAAGTCCCTTTCCGTATGCGTAGTTTAATAAGTTCTGACAACAGACTTTCGCATAGTCTTTATCTCTCTGACGGATTTGAGCTTCTATAAGTCCGTCAACATCAAAAATTATTTGGTCACTCATATTCTTTTTAGTTTGTAAAGTTGCTAATGTTCGGCAGCTAATCGCCATTTTGGGCGATTAAGGTGTATGTTAGCATCACTTCTAATAAAAGAATCACATATCAGCTAATTTCCACTTTACTTCAGAAGCTGATACATCATCATCAATATATGCTTGCAAATAAGCAGCTAAATCTTTATATCGACTTTCACCGTTGCAATCATATACCCATAATTCCGGTTCTTCTGTACCGTCAAACCATATTAGGCAAATCATTTCATAGCCATTATCGCTTGCTGCAAAAATGGAAATTCTGTTTGGCGCAAATAGTCCAGTAGCATGGTCTTCCCAATAATCCTTTGAAGCTTTTATGTCGCGAACAATTCCTATCAACCGTTCATCCTTTTCATCTTCATTCCATAGACTTTCCATTTCTTTTGTATCAAGCCAATCTCCATGTGTCGCATTAATCCATTTACCAAATGCCCCATACCTGATTTTCAACATAGGAGAGACATTTCTATAAACTCCTTTTTCAAGGGTAGGCACTCCCTTATGAAAGTCGATAGCTTGGCTTATTTGAACCTTACCTTCTAAATCAATGACTTCATCAAGCAATTCTTTTATTGTTTTCATTCTTTTTTATTTGATGCTAACATGTAATTATCAGCGGTTTTCGCTGTTATTTTCTTATTTAACTATCTCATTATCAATTTCAAGAATATCATCCAATGGAGTGCGGATGCTGCTCTTGAAAGTGTCGGCTATATGCACGTACATTTCCGTCGTTTTCAGTTGGTTGTGCCCCAACAGCTCTTTCACGATTTTCAAGTCCGTGCCTTGCTCGATAAGATGCGTGGCGAACGAGTGCCGCAACAGGTGGGGGTACACCCGCTTGGTGATTCCGGCTTCCTTCGCCGCCTCTTTCAGCTTCTTCGACACGATGCTCTCCGTAAACGGCTCACCCTTGTACCGCTCGAACAGCCATTCCTGCGGCTTGTACAGCTTGGTGTACTCGGTCAGCTTCCTGACAAGGGGCTTCGACAGCAGCGTGTAGCGGTCTTTCCTCCCTTTGCCCTGCCGTACCCGTATCAGCGAACGGCTCACGTTGATGTCGTGGGGCTTCAAGTCCAGCAGCTCGCTGATTCTCAACCCGGCGGAGTAGAGCAACGAGAACATGCAGAACAGCCGGATGTCCGGACCGGTTGCGTCAAGGATGGATTTTATTTCCTCCTTGCTCAGCACGTCGGGCAGCGTCCGTTCCCGTTTGGCTCGCTTTACCTCGTAGCATTTCCGTTCCTGTCCCAGCACCTTCTCGAAATAAAACTTGATCGAGTTGATGCGCAAGTTCTGTTGGCACGACGAAATCCCCCGTGTGTCAATCAGGTGCACGATGTAGGCGTTGATTTCTTCCGGTCGGATGTAACGGAGGTTTCTTCCCGCAAAGTATTGCTGGAACTCCTTGAAATAGGCGGTGTACGCACGGACGGTATGCTCGCTGTACCGCAGTTGCCGCAGCGTCTCGGCATAGCCGGGCGGGATGGCGGGGCTGGTTTTCCCGCTCTTCTTGGGCAGGGTGTTTTTCAGGGCGGAGTAATTGATATACGCCGTTTCCACATGGCGGTCGAAAAAGCCGGATAGGTCGAAGCCTTCTTCCGGCAGGTAGGCTCTGTCGCCCTCGAACCGCACACCCTTCTCTTTCGACAGCGACAGCCGGATGGCATCGTCCTCGTCGAACTCCACTTCCACGTATTTCTGCCCGTCACGGATGGCAGGTGAAAGCGTTATTCTCGGTTTGCTCTGATAGACTTTCATACGCATCGCATGGGTGGCAATGACAGACCGTGTCCCTCATTACCCATATTTTACAAATATAGTGAAAACAACGAATTATCGCCGTTTTCCGGAGGAGAAAAATGCGTGCGGGGCATGATTTTTTGGTATTTTTCACAGGAAAGGGCTGCGACAAACCTGCGAACCGGACGACAAGTGCGGACAGCCCGCCCCGGACTTGCACGTTCCCCGTGTTTCTCCCTCTATATTTACGCCCGGTTTCGTTTGAGAACCAATAGTATTCATCATTTAAAAACATTAGATTATGGACGAACGACCGGACAGCAGCCAGCAGTTGATGGACATCCTGCTCGTCATGGACGAGAAAGGCACGCTCCAAGCCGTCAGCGGAGTAAAGGACGGCGAGTTACAGACCAAGAATCCCTTGGAGGACAACAACGACCTCCTGCGGGTGGATCGCCACGGCGATATGTTTTCGAATTTCTTTTCCAACCTCTGGAACCAGTTGAAAGACCCGACCCGCTTCCACTTCTTCCGTGTGCCGGAAGAGGAGGTGCAGCGGGTAGCCGCCGATTTCCGGCAGCGGGAGAGCCAGTCCGTCAAGACGGGCGAGCCGCTCGTTGCGCAGTACGAGGTGCAGCCGCCCGTGCAGGCACAGCAGCAGACCCAAGCCGGGCAACAGCAACAGCCCGAGGTTGCGCCGCAGCAGTCCGCCGGGCAGACCGAACAGAACCCGCAGTACAAGTACCGCCCGGAGGACATCGACTGGAACAGCCTCGCCGCACTCGGCGTGCAGCGGGAGCAGATCGAGGGCAACGGGATGCTCGACCAGATGCTCCGAGGCTTCCAGACCGACAAGACCGTCCGGGTGCATTTCCACTTCGACGGCATCTCGCACAGCAACGACAGCCAGCTCTCGCTCAAGCCCGGCACGGACGGCAGGCTGACCGTGTGCAGCCACGGCATCCTCGACCCGGAGAAGATGCAGAAGCAGTTCTTCGGCTACGACATCACCGACTCCGACAAGCAGGTGCTCAGGCAGACGGGCAACATGGGACATCCGGCGACTGTCACCAACCGGGCGGGCGAGCAGGTCGAAGCCCTTGTCAGCCGCAACCTCAAGACCAACGAGCTGGTCGCCTTCCCGCTCTCCAAGGTCAATATCCCGGCGGAGAAGAACGGGCATACCTTCACCCCGGACGAGATAGCCCGGCTCAAACAGGGCGAGGCGGTGGTCTGCCAGTTCCTTTCCAGAGCCAAGGAGGGGGAGCAGCCCAAGCTCTACCCAGCACCCGTGCAGTTCAGCGCAGCCAAGATGCAGCTCGAATTTCTCTTCGGCGACCGGGGCAGGCTGGCGATGGATGCGTACAAGGCGAACCTGAAACAGACCGCCAATCAGGAGGTGCCGAAGACCTTCCGCAAGCAGGAGCTTACCGAGAAGTCCCGCCTCGAACTCGAAGCCGGGGGAACGGTCAAGGTTTCCGGCTTGGTGGACAAGAAAGGAAAAGCCTACCAAGGCTACATCACATGGAAGCCCGGCGAGAAGCCCGCCTTCATGTTCCCCAAGGACTACAAGGCGGCGCTCGAAGAGGGGCGTGTCAAGCCCGCCGTGGAGAACGAGGTGCAGGTGGCGGTCAATTCCGAGGGCAAGACCGTCGAGGCGACCCGCAACCTGAAAGAAGCCCTGCAATCCGCACAGCAGCGACCCACCGGGGAGCAGAAACAGCAGCAGGAGCGCAGGCAGGAGCAGAAAGAGGACCGGAAACAGGCACAGAAGCAGGAACAGCCCGACAAGCCCAAGCGCAGCCGGGGTGTCCGCCGATGATTTCCCCCGCCATTCTGTAAATGAATTACCCGGTTATCCCGTCCGAGCGACGGGATAACTTTTGTCAAACCGTTAAAAATTAAAGAAATATGATTACAGCAGTCATCGCTGAAAAGCCTTCCGTAGCGAAGGATATAGCAAACGTGTTGAATGTCCGGGAGCGGCACGATGGCTACCTCTCAGGTAACGGCTACCTCGTTACCTGGGCGTTCGGCCATCTCGTCCAGCTCGCCATGCCCGAAGCATACGGCTACACGGGCTTCCGGCGTGAGAACCTGCCCATTCTGCCGCAGGAGTTCAAGTACATTCCCCGCCAGATACGGGAGGGCAAGGAGTACAAGCCCGACCCCGGCGTGCTCAAACAGTTGAAGGTCATCAAGGAGGTTTTCGACCGTTCCGACCGTATCGTCGTGGCGACCGACGCCGGGCGTGAAGGCGAAGCCATTCATCGGTACATCTACAATTACCTTGGCTGCCGCAAACCCTGCCTGCGCCTCTGGATCTCCTCGCTGACCGACCGTGCCATCCGGGAGGGGCTGGATAACCTCAAGCCCGGAAGCGACTACGACAACCTCTACCGTGCCGCCGAAGCCCGTGCCATCGCCGACTGGGAGATTGGGCTGAACGCCACCCAAGCTCTCAGCATCGCCGCCGGGCAGGGCATCTACTCCCTCGGACGGGTACAGACGCCCACCTTGATGATGATCTGCTCCCGTTATCTGGAGAACAGGGATTTCACCCCGCAGACCTATTTCCGGCTGAAGATCACGGCGGAAAAGGACGGCACGCCCTTCGCCGCCATCTCTGAATTGCGTTACGAAACCCTTCCGGCGGCAAACGCCGCCCTCGCCGCTGTAACCGCAACGGGGACGGTGCAGGTTGCCGACGTGCAGCGCAGGGAGGTGAGCCAAGAACCTCCCTTGCTCTACGACCTGACCGCCTTGCAGAAAGAGGCGAACGGCAGGTACGGCTTCTCGGCGGACAAGACCCTCTCCGTCGCCCAGTCGCTTTACGAGAAGAAGGTGTTGAGCTATCCCCGTACCGGCTCCCGCTACCTCTCGGAGGATGTGTTCGACGAGATACCCGACCGCATCGCCTTGCTGGAGCGGTACCCGGCTTTCGCCGCCCATGCCGCCGCCCTGAAAGGGGCTTCGCTCAACCGCCGCAGCGTGGATGCGGGGAAAGTTACCGACCACCATGCGCTCATCATCACCGAATGTCTGCCCGACGAGCTGTCCGCCGACGAGCGCACGGTGTACGACATGGTAGCCGCCCGCCTGCTCGAAGCCTTCTCCGCCTGTTGCCTCAAGGACGTTACCACCGTCTCTTTCACGGCGGGGAACAGCGTGTTCACCGCCAAGGGGACGGTCGTCAGGTCCGCCGGATGGCGTGCCGTGCGGAACGAGCGGGACGAGGACGACGAGGGAACAGCCGCTTTGCCGTCCTTGCAGCCCGGCGAGGCTTTCCCCCTGCAATCGGCGGAGTGCGTGGAGAAACAGACCAAGCCCCGTCCCCTGCACACCGAGAGCAGCCTGCTTTCGACGATGGAGCATTGCGGCAGGGAGTTGCGGGACGACGAGCTGCGGGACAGCCTGAAAGGGAACGGCATCGGCACGCCCGCCACCCGTGCCTCCATCATCGAGACCCTCTTTGCCCGTGACTACGTGCGCCGGGAGAAGAAGAGCCTCGTGCCGACCGACAAGGGGCTTGCCGTGTACCAGATAGTGAAGGACAAGCGCATCGCCGATGTCGAGATGACCGGGCAGTGGGAGACCGCCCTCGCCAAGATCGAGAGCGGGGAGATGAATCCCGACACCTTCCGCAAGGGCATCGAGATCTATGCCGCCCAGATTACCGAAGAACTCCTGCAAGTGCAGGTATCGGTGGCGGACGGCGGACATATCCCGTGTCCCAAGTGCCGTTCCGGTCGCATCCTCCTTTACCCGAAGGTCGCCAAGTGCAGCAACGTCGATTGTGGGCTTACCGTCTTCCGTGGCAAGGGGGAGAAGCAGCTCACCGACAGCCAGATTGCCGACCTTGTAACCAAAGGCAAAACATCCCTTATCAAAGGCTTCAGGAGCAGGGACGGCAAGCCCTTCGATGCGTACCTCACCTTCGACAAGGACTTCCGCATCGTGTACGGGTTCCCGCCTCGCACGGACAAGCCCAAAGGAAAGGAGCGCAGGCGATGAACGGCATCGGTTGGATCACCGTGGCGGAAGCCGCCCGGCTCTGCGGCACGGACGAGCTGCGCATCACCCTCTGGATGAACGGCAACCACATCGCCTACGCCCGTTTCGACGGCATCCTGATGATCGACGGCACATCCCTTGCCGCCCTGTTCAGCCGCAACCGGGTCGCCACCATCTACGAGGACGTGGCGCAACAGCGGGGCAAGCCCGGCAGACCGGGCAGGCTCCGCCGCCTGCTCGACACCCCGCTCGACACCTTCGGCTTGTCGCAGCGCATCGTCCGGGCGTGCCGGGAGCTGGGCGTCTTCACCGTGGAGCACCTGCTCGTCCACCTCCGCCGCTTCCGCTTCTCCCGCCTGTACTGTGTCCGCAACTTCGGCAGCGGATCGGCAGCCGAGACCCTCCGGCGGCTCCGGCAGGACGGCTTGACAGACAGCGGCAGCCCACGGGATTTCAAGGTCTTGTACCCGTAATCCCGGCAATATTCACTATCTTTGCCAGCCGATTATATAAGAAGGCGGATTTGTCTTTCCCATAACCGACTGGCAAATACTCGAAAGGATTTCGAACCTATTCTGTTCATAATATGAAGCGTTCCATTTCCCTTTAAACAGCCTTTTTACAGCTCAAAAAGGGTTAAATGCTTGAATTTGTGGACATATATTCGAAAAATATTGTATTTTTGTACCCGAAAATAGGACGACAATGGCTAAAAAGCACTCATTATCTGTTGAAAACATAGATCAGGTTGCTATTGATTTTATAGCGACAAAACCTTCATATTCAATCAAAATAACAGATTGCCAAGAAGGTAAATTAAAAAAAATAGCAATAACTCATAATAAGGAAACTGGTATCTTAAACTGTTTTATTAATGGCGGGCAAGTTTCTTATAGTACGCAAGGAAAAGCACATTTAAAAGGAATATGTGAAGAATGTTGGAACGTTATCCTTCAAAATACTTCAATTCCTTGCCCTGATAAGAAAAGCTTTACGGCAAAAGGAATAAGTGAAGAAGATTTTGATGCTTTTATAGATGTATTATCGGAAAGTGATGAAATCGAAATAACTACGGTCAATACAGATAACAATCCTGCTATCAGGAACCAATATCATTTAAAGGGGAAATATGATGCCAAGGTATCTATTATTTTTTATAATAATGGGACTTTATTTTTACAGGGAGCTGTAACAGCTTTTTATATTGAGCTTATTACAGAAATAATGGAGACAATATCTTCTGTTCCAACCGAAGTAATGGAAGACTTCTTGGCTATTCAACCTTTAGTAGGATGTGTGATAGAAAAAGATTTGAATAAGCATTTCACGAAAACTGAAAACATTGAAGGAAGTATTCTTGAAGATTTTCTGAAAACATCTATTGCTCTTGCTAACTCCGGTGTTGTGGTTGATGATTACGGGTGTTATACATTCGGTATAATGAAGGCTTTGGATGGCTTGATTAGCAAAAGACTCTTGGAAGACGCACCGGATTTTAAAGATTATGGTACATATTTTGAGAGAGGTAAAGATGGAAACTACCATTTTTTGGAGAATGTGGGAACTTACAATGGTAATCCCTCGTTAAAAAGAGCATTGGAAAAGGCGTATGACTTTTATAACAAGAATCGGCATACAACTTTCCATATTGATCGCAGGAACTTAGAAACAAGCAGAACCTTATATTATGATGAAGCGGTGAACATAATAAAGGATGGACTTGTTATTATAAATGACTTATGTACTAATTGGTAAAGAAATGAAGACAAAAGATTATCAAATAATCTCTTTAGGAGAACGAAGTTTTTTAGTAGTAGTTCTGTCATTGGAAATGACGGATTACTATTGGACTGCTCTCCAATCAGAATTGGCAAAATATAATGTTGCCGATGCTGAAGTTTATTTTGATTTTCTATACCGTAACGGATTAAAAAATAGATTTTTCAAAACTAAGCTCATGGGAGTTAGTCTATTGAATAATTCTTTGAGAAAATGTAAAGCTACACAAGAGTGTATTAGTGCTTCTGATAAATTCTTTACTTTGCATAAGGATGTGATTGAACATAGCGTATTATCGTCTATTCAAAAAACATTCTTTAGAAAGAAATTAGACAGAACTAATATTCTTCCAACAAATGTACTTTAACATTATAAAGGAATTAATATATTAGAACAAAAGGTGCATCAATGATGCACCTTTTGTTTATACTTCAAATTTAGGCATCAGCAAGACCTAAATTCAACATATCTTTGTCATTCCAACTATTTCCGTTATCTTTGCACCAGTAGAACCTGCCAAGCCTCTTGATAATGCTCAAATCGGCGGGTCGTTTTTTTATAACCCGTCATCCTTTCCTGAATGACCCAAGCCACTTTTCAGTGGCTTTTTGCATTTCATGGGCATACCCTTCCGTACACCGTCCGGATTTTCCCGTCCTCCAATACCTTGCTCGACCGCACGATCCACGTCCTGCCGTCGTTCAGCCCGCACTCCAGTGCCTTCTCGCCGCCGCCGACCAGCACCGGCACGGTTATCACCACGATTTCGTCCGCCAGCCCGTTATCCAAGAGCAAAGCCCCGGTTTCCGCTCCGTAAGCCGTTACCGTCCCTTCGCCGTCCGCTTTTATTCCCCGCAGTTCCGCTGCCGCATCCCCTGTAACAAACCGCACCCGTTCCTTCTCCGTCAGGTCAATACAGCCGTCCGTCACGACCAAAGTCTCTTTTGCCGTGAGCGGCCAGCCCAGATGGTTCAGGTAAATGCGCAGGTAGGTTTCCTCGTCGATCAGCACGCAGCCGGAGGCGTCCACCGCCGCATCGAAATACTTGTCCGATCTGACCGGACAACCGTCAATGGATTGGTACACGTGCAAGGTAATCTGTTTCATATCAATGTGTTTTTAAGGATTATGTCCGCCTCGCACCCAAAAGAACAGCGTGAACTCACACTATTCCGAAGTAAAGGTACTGGTATTACCCGATAAGCAGAATAGGCAAGCCCACGCCGTATAAGCATACAGCATGAACATTGCGCCATTCGTCTTGCTTATCAAAAATTACCAGTTTTTTACTTCAAGACGTTCAGCGAACGTACAATATGTATATCAATCCCCGCCTGCTTCCAAGCCGGGCATGAATCTTCTATGTCACGACAGCGACCGTGCCCGAAAGCACCGCCTTCTGTCTTCGTGCGAACAAAGATACGGAAACTTCCCGAATAACAAAACAATAGCCCCGCCTAATCTCACGATCCGGCAGGGCTTCATCCACTAAAAGCACCGTCAGAAAAATGTCATTCTCACGGGAACAGCCCCCTTTTCCTGCGCCTTTCCTCTTTCCGGGCTTCCTTCTCCTTGCGTTTCGCAGCCCGTTCCTCCACGTCGGCGAAACGGGTGCGGATGAACTCGTGCACGTCCTTCGTGCGGTAGAACACCTTGCCGCTGATGGTGAAGTACGGCAGCACCCCGATGGCACGGTAGCGTTGCAGCGTGCGGATGCCCACCTTCAGCAGCAGGCACAGGTCTTGGTTGTCCAACACCTCCTCGCCGTCGAGCGTGTTGTTCTTCTTCAGCACCCTTTCCAGCAATTTCTCCGTCCGGTCGAAGCGTTCCATGATGCGCTCCATCCAGCCCTCAAACTCTTCCCTGTCCGTGTACATAGCAGTCGCCCTCCTTTTCGATGATTTCCTTTTCCCGCATATAGCGGATATAGCCTTTCGCCGTCCGTTCCTTCACTTCCAGCATCTCCTGTATCAGCTCGCACAGTTCGATGTAGCCGTACTTCTCCTGCCGGGCGAACGCCTCCCGTGCCATCTCCGCCAGCTCCTTCTCCTTGCGCTTCTCTTTCTCCGCCCTCGGCTTCTCGCCCACATAGACGGGCATCCCGGCTTGCTTGTCCCACCTGAACTGCATCAGCGGAATATCCAGCGGGCTGCCGTCCCTGACCTTCAACGCCTTCACCACCGACACCTCCGGGTTCTCGTCCTTCTCGATGGAGAGGATGGTGGCGGACTTGCGTTGCAGCTCGCTGCCGAGGTGTCCCCGCAGTTTCAGTCCGTTCGGCACGAAATGCACCACGGCGGCGATGCACGTGCGGTAGATTCCCGCCAGCCGGTAGATCTCGTCAATCAGCGCCACGCTTTCCGCCTCGTCGTTGGCGCAGCGGATCAGGTCCGCCACCCCGTCGATGACGACCAGATGGATGCCCCCGTGCAGGTAGTGGTACCGGTCCATGCTCTGCACGATGGCGGTCAGCCGCTCGCTTCTCGACATCCCCGTCAGGCAGTACACGTGCAGGTACTCCGGCATCCGCTCACGCCCGGCACGGCGCAGCAGCCGCCCCGTGTTCTTGTGGAGCTGTTGCTCGCTCTGTTCCGTGTCGTAGAGCAGCACCGCACGCCCCTTGCGGTTCGGTTCCACCCGCACCCCCAAGAGATCGGCGTCCGTCTCCCGTTCCATGATCGCCCCGGCGACCAGTGCGGCGGTGTAGTTGCTCTTGCCTGTCCCTTCGCCGCCCGTGATGCAGAGGATGTTCTCTTCCGAGCCTAACGGCACGTCCCCGGCGGTAACGATGGCGACCGCCTGTTCGGGCGGGTGGTCATAGTCGATCTCGCACGATTTCAGCATCGCCAGCGTGTCCCCGTACAGCGTGTCGAGCAGTTTCAGGAACAGCCCCATCAGCTCCTCCCTCGTGTGCCCGGCTTTGAAGTAGTCCGTCACGTCCTTCTCCGCCTTCGTCCCCGGCAGCGGCAGCACCAGCCGTTTCACCCCGTACTCCGCCAGTTGCGCACGGTGCTTCTCCGAGCATTCCAGCCCCGTCTTGTCCGTGTCGTACAGCAGCACGATGTGCTTGAAGCGATAGACCAGCTTGCGCACGGTCTTCGCCGGGATGACCGAGGTCTCCGAGTTGAAGCAGATGGCGTGGAAGCCGTGCGCCGCCAGCGTCAGCACGTCCTTCTCGCCGCCCGTGAGGAAGAGCAGGTCGCCCTTCGAGGGCAGTTGCTCCAGCCCGAAGCAGTAGTTGTCGCCCGTGTGCCCGCCATAGACGAAGCGCACCTCCGACATCGGGCGATAGACCTTCACGCCCCATTTCCCCCTGTACCCGAACATCGGTTCCGCCGGGGTGGAACTGAAGCCGAACGCCTTGCCCTCCCTCGTCTCGCCCCGGTACTCGGCGAGCGATACCGTCCCGTAGCGGCGCAGCACCTCCACGGTGATGCCCGATGCGCCCCAGTAGGCAAGCTCCCCCTCGGTGAAGGGCTTCTCCGCCGCCCGGTAGGGCTTCGGCTCGGGACGGTCGGCGGACGCTGCCGCCTCTTCCGTGTCCGTTCCGGCTTCCCCGGCACCGCCGCCCCTTGCGCCCGTTACGGGCCGCAATCTCCGGCAGCCCCCGGTTCCCACCGTCCCGTCGGTCGGGCTGTCCCCGTCCAGTCCGAGGCACAGCTCCCGGTCGATGGTGTGCAGCACCTCCACGAAGTCGGCGGCGTTCCGGCAGTCCAGCCCTTTCAGCTTCGCCACGAGGAAGAAACAGTCGCCCGAATAGTCCCCGTTGCCGAAGTCCTTCATCCGGTACGTACCGCTCCGGCGGTCGTAATACACGTTGCACGAAGCCTTGCTGTCGGCGTACAGCGGGTTCAGGAAGTTTCTGCCCACCCGCCACTTCACGGGCAGGTAGTGGCGGAACACGTCCAGCCCGTTACTGGTTCTTGCCAGCACTTCTTCCTTTCTTACCATAGCTGCCGTTTTTTCGGTTATGCAGGGGATGTTCCGCTATCATCCGGTCGATCTTGGCGGCGGGCGTCTCCACCATCCACCGCTCACGCAGGCTCTCGACAGCCTGCCGGGGATAGCGTATCTGCCGCCCGATCATCGAATAGGGAATGATATGCTTCTGCCGGTAGCGTTGCAGGGTGCGGTGGCTGATGTCCAGCGCCTCGCACACCTCCTTGTGCGTCATCCACTTCGGGTCGGCTTTCCGTCCCTTGGTCGCAGGGCTTTCCGCTTCCTCTTTCCGTTTGCGCTCCGTTTCCTCCCGGTTCCGGGATTCCTCCACGTAGGCGGTTATCTTCTCGATCTTCTCCACGAGCAGGCGGTAGGCGTTGCTCTCGATGGTCATTATTTCCATTGTCGTACTCATTTTTAGGTTTCTGCCGCAAATGTCGCCCGATTCGCCGGTTTTTCCTGCCACTATATCAGCACCTTGGCAAAGTTTTTTTTTCGGGGCGCATTTTCGCCCTTCCTGCCGTTCCGGGCGGTAAAAAGGACCGAGACGGGGTAAAAAAGAGCGTCCGGAAGGCTCTTTCCAGCCCTTCGGACGCTCCCTTCCCGTGTCCTGCCGTCTCTGCCGCCCCGTTGCCAACTTGCTACCGGCTATCCATGTCCCGCATCTTCTTCAACAGCCTCTCCTTCATCTCGTCCAAGAACGCCGTCGGGTTCTGTTGCCCCCGCATCCTGCCGAAAGCGTGGTACACGTTGCCCAGATCCACGTGGAAATGCTTCTCGAACAGCGCAGCCAGCTCGCCGATCTCGGCGTTGCCCTCGTCCACGCTTCCCGTCACGTGTATGCCATAGACGAGCAGTATGGCGGCAACCTTCGTGTTCGTCCAGCGGTGTTCCTTCTCCGGCACGGCTTCCGTCTCCGTCCCCTGCGCCGCACGCTCCATCCGGCGGCTCAGGTGTACCAGCAGCATCTCCACCGAGATCAGCCGTGCCGCCAGTATGTCGTAGCCCGTGGAGAACTCCGCCTCCTCGTCCAGCACGAAGCTGCCGCTCTCGGGGCTTAGCTCGCCCTTCGCCCGCAGGAAATAGTAGCTGTCCCGGTACGTCGCCCCGCTGTGGTAATACTGGTAAAAGGGCAGATAGCGTTCCATCATCCGCTCGGCACGCTCCATCGCCTTGCGGTAGTACGGTTCGGCGACACGCAGGCAGGCGGGGCAGCCGCTCTCTATCTGGTACACCCGGTAATAGTACAGCAGCCTGCCCGTCAGGGCGGGCTTGTAATACTTGAAGTAGAGGATCTCCTTCGCGTCCCCGGCGAACGGATGGGCGAGGGCGTACTCCTTCAGTTCCCGGTTCTTGCCTTTCAGGTACGAGACCATCTCACGGCAGACGCCTATCACCTCCTTGCCGTCCATGCCGGAGGCTGTGGTCGCCATGCGCTGATCCACCTCCTTCAGCAGCCCGTTAAAATATTCTTCCATATAAATCTTGTTTCATGTTGTTTATAAGGGCGCAAAGTTAGCGGACGGCTGGGAAACGGACGTTCTGAATCTTCACCGCCGGATTCGGATTGTCCGCCAATCGGCTCCGGACGGTCGGTTTTTCACGGCAGGGCTGGATAAAGGGAGGCTAAACTGTACGGGCGCACCGGGCGATTTCACGGATTTCGGCAGGAGTAGCCTTCAGGTGCTTCTTGCAGAAGTCCCACAGGTAGCTCGGAGTGGCGAAGCCGCACACGTCGGCGATCTCTTGAAGGGGCATGTCCGTGTCCGCCAGCAGGGAGGTCACGTGCGCCTTCCGCTGTTCCGTCAGCCAGCGGTGCGGAGTGGTGTTCAGCTCCTCCTTGAAACGCCGTCCCAGCGTATTGACCGACATGGCGCATTCCCGTGCCAGTTCCTCCACGTTCTTCACCTTGGGCAGAGCCAGTGCGATTTCTTCCCGGAACGAGCAGCCCCGCAGGTACGGCAGGTACTTTTCCACCTCCTGCAAGTCCGCCTTGCCGAACATCGGCGGTATGCCCTTGCGGTACTCGGACGCCCGTTCACGGCGGAAGCGGAACAGCAGTCCCGCCAGACGGTTGCAGAGCACGTTCAGGTGCGGGTATTCGTCGTAGGCGTTGATGCTTGCCTGCATCCGGCAGAGGAACAGGAATCCTCCGCAGTCCCTTTCCCGGAAATACGCCTCCGCCGTTTCCAGCAGGAAGTCTGACGAGCTTCCGTGGCGGTGATAGGCGACCAGTATCAGCAACCCGGCTTCCTCCTTCACCCGGTACGAAAGTACGGGGCGGTGTTCCCGCAGCAGCTCCACCAGCCGTACCATCCGTCCATTCTCCCGTGCGAGCCGTTCCGCCGCAATCCATGTCACCGGACGCTCCGCATCCGTTTGCGGCAATACCTTGCGTACCTTTTCCATCCACTCCCGCCATCCCTCCCGGACGGCTTCATTCATTAGAATTAGTGTAAGATTCTGTTTCATTTTGTTTCAACACGATATTAAATAATACAAATCTTACACGAAATTACAAATTGTTTGCAATAGATGTCCTGCCGACACCCCGTATCGGTCACGATATTTCCTTGAATTACAGATTCGGATTTTGCTCCATAGGTTCGGATATTCAATCGTGAAAAACAGAAAGGCTGTACCGGTTCCACCCGCAGAACGGCATGACAGTAAGCAGGGGGAGCCGGAAGAAGGTCATTCGCCGGTTGGTAAGTGCGTCTTTTCAACGGGATATTTACCGTCCCGTATCTCCTGCAACCTTTCGATCAGCGGTTGCTCCTTGGAATGGTTCTTTTGTTCGGCTATGATGAAGAACGATGCAAAACTGCCGATAACATACAGCCAGAACAGGCATTGACCGAGCAGTTTCCGGTATTCGCCCACTGTCTCGTACTTCGCCTGCATCGCTTTCAGCTTCGCAGGACGGTAATACAGCTTTCCGCTTGCTTATCCCGTTACGAAGAACAGCAACAGGGCGCATCCCGCTGCGGCGGCAACGATCAGACCCAGCCAGAAACGGTAACTCCTTTCACCCAGCGTACCCAGCCAGAAATTCCCTTCCCGACTTCCCGGACGGGAGTACGTCCACCGCCATCCGCAGACAATCCCCACGAGCCACAGCAGCAGGATTCCCGCCACGATCAGGTAGCCGTACCTCGGATGCGCCTGCAACCACTCAGGCAGACCCTCCATAAACTCACTTATCTTATCGAACCATTCCATAGCAATAACAGAAAAAGCCAAATTCATACCTTACGGACGAACCGTTATACCTCAAAGCAAAAATAGCGAAAAGTCCAATCATTCAAAAAGTTTCGCCGCAAAATTCTTTTCCGTTTGGAAGAAATACGTTTTATTTGCACCTGCATAGCCGCAAACGTATGAAGAAAGCCTCCCCACATAAAAGAACCAGCCGGTTGAAGCTCCCCGGATTCTTCGACCACCTCTTTTATTGGACGTGGCGCAGTTGTCGGCACGGCTTCCCGGACCGTAGTTTTGCGGTCATCAGCGTGGTTCAGTTCGCCTGCCTCCTGTTTCCTGTCGCCATCGCTTTACAGTTCTTGGACACTCCGGCTGTCCGCTTTCTTTACGAGACAGACAACCGCCTTACGCTTTTCCCGCTGATACTGCCGTTCCCCGTACTGCTTTGGAGGAATATGCGCATCTATACCGAGGAGCGTTACCGCATGATGCACGACTTTTACGGGGCGTTCCATGTATCGGTGCGGCAACGCTATCGCCTCCGTTTCCTTGTCTGCACGGTGCTTGCAGTCCTTGCCATCCTGCTTGAAATATGGCTGTTCACCCTTTATCATGACCGCTGCACGGCCATATCCTCCGGCAACAGCCATCCCGCAAGCCTCTATGTCCCGTACCGGTATGACAACGGCAACGACCCCGTGCAGGAAGGCGTTTACCGCATCGTCGATGAAAAAGGGCGTATCGGATATGCGGACGAGCATGGCAATACCCTCGTAGAACCACGCTTCGCTTTTGGCTTTCCTTTCGAGAACGGGAAGGCGAAAGTAACCGACACGGGAGAACTGGAAGAAGTTCCCGGTTCGGATGGGGAATATCACTATTGGGAAAGCGAAGATTGGTATTACATCGACCGCAAAGGGCAAAGGATTGAATAAAAGCCCCAAGACTACCCTAAGCCCGACATTCCAGCCCCCCGCCTGCCAAGCCCTTGCAGGGCAAACACAAAGCAATCAAGCCCTATCGGAATACCCCGTTCATCCCACCTTTCCCCCGAGACAAACATTAAAACTCAAAACAAACTCATTTACAGCAACTTAAAAGAATATCGGTGCAAGCCGCAAAACAGCCCTGTGACTTGTCCTAAAATAGCTTTACACAGTAATAACTATAAAAAGTGTACAAGTTATGATTAGACGAGAAAGGAAATTCTATTCAGAAGAATTCCGTGAGCGTGTTTTGACTGCTTACTACAAC
>NZ_JAMOKS010000036.1:0-69381 GCF_023656785.1 Parabacteroides caecihominis | reverse complement strand
TCATTGAACTCATCGTATCCATCCTGTTTTTCTGATTGTTAACATGCCACCGGCACTTTTACCCAACATCCCGCCTCTGTCAACACCTAGCGATCCTGTAAAATCCCAGCCTTTTAACTGATGTGGCGTATAAGTTAATTCTATCAATGCATTTCCATTCTTTTTGATCTCATAAAATGGCAAACCATAAGTTCCCCAGTTACGGGTAAGCGACAATAAAATTCGATACCGCAAATCGTTGACCGGATTACCCATGATCCCGAAATGATGTCCTTGCATACGCGAACTTTTAAAACTTATATCACCATCTGTATTATAAATCGGAGACATGACTAGCGGATTTCCGATCCCCATCCCCCAATGTTGCCAACCGGTATAAATGCCATGATTATAATAATTATCTGTACCACTCACCTGTTCCGGTATCTCCGATGTATGATCCCAATAAACAGCTCCCGTTTGGTCTTTCGTTGAGATATATTCGTAAACGAAACTACCGATCACCCGATTCTTGGGAAACGTTATTTCCACTCCCGCCAAACAATCTTTCCAGCCATATTCTCCGAACATCTGTGAATGATCTTCAAAATAATGTTCGTAATAAGGACGGATTGTCCAATCTTTAGGAGCATACCACGTCAAAGAAAAATTCCAACTTCCTAAATGGTTTCCATAAATATTCGTCTGTTCCCCAAGTGGGGTGTCACTGCTCCCCCCGCTCGGAATAAACACCTTAAAGAAATCTTTTATCCCATTCGGCATATCGGTTTTCTTATCTCCAATAAAAGCATTTCCCCCGAATTGAGCAGCCATCTCAAGACCTCCTTCAAAGATCAAAGGAAACTTCTCCCGGTTACCGACCTTCACATACAAATCTTTGGAATGATAAAGTACATGTTCCGTATGCTTTCCTCCCGGCTTAATAAAATCCTTTTGCCAGCCGTCATCCGTAAACAGACCATAAGCGATATGACCTTTAAATGCCAACCAACCTTTTGTCCCCGGAACAAGCGTATATTCAGGAATACCGATACGAACCTGCGGAATTGGACGGGCATTTCCCGAGAATGTCAGTCCTCCACTACTAAGGAACGGATTATTGAACTCGCTATGCCGCTCCTTGCTTCCGATACTCAATCCCAGGCAACGGTATTTCAGATCCGCATACAATTGTTGCACTACAAAAGTCGAAGTAAAATTATAAGCGACAGCCAGATCCACCCCGAAAGCATACGAGAAAGGTTTATCCTTTTCCAACTCCCGGAAGACACCTGCACGCAGATACCCGTTATTCTTTTCAATGGACGAAAGTCCCTGCTTGTTTGCCGTCAACCAGAAAGGAGTATGCTCCCCTCCGCTAAAGCTGACACCGGTCTCCGCCCGATAACTCAGCCCTTTGGAAAACTGAGCATAAGAGTTTAGGGGAAGCACTAAAATACCTCCCCAAATAAGTAAGTTTGATATTAATTTCATTTGTTTTTGATTAGAAATAATTGAACTATCCAACCATCAAAGTGACTCATCTGTTACAGGTTCATTTGCCGTCTGCTTTAGCTGACGGTTTATAAGCTGGTTCTTTTTTTTGGCTTTAGCCACATTTCTCTCAGATAGAAAGCTTTAAGAAATGGGACTAAAGTCCAAAGAGATAGATTCTTTACTAGTCCGTCAGCTAAAGCAGACGGCAAATAAACCTGTAATAGTCAAGTGAGGTTGATGACAGGATAGCTCAAACCTGATAAATAGTGAATCTATTACTATCTCCATTGGCATATTGACACATTACCATATTGGCATATTACTATCATTAAGGTCTTCCCAATATTTCTACTATACATTCCACCTGTTTCGGTGTCATGACACGTTGCTTGCGATTCCAGCCGGCGGCTTTCAGAAGAGTGACCAGAATCTTGTTTGCCAATACCCAGGCTTTCAAACGACGGGAAGCTGCCGCCGGTGTTATCATCGGACTGTACAGGATACCCAGTTCAAGCCAACCGAAACTACGGTTCTTCCATTTCTCCACCTCTTCGTCCCTATCCGGCTTCTTATTTTTCTGATCCTCTTTCATAGCCACCTCCAATCCATGGTACCCGGACGGCCATCCCGAAGCGAAAGGCCTGTCCGGTGAGCAAGCATCGTACCCAGATTCCGAAACAACTCTTCCCTGTTTCCTTCAATCTCCTTCCACATCAACGCACGAACCTGGCTACAAATCCGGTTAAGCAAAAGCATCTCTTCGGAGGCAAACAAATTCCTCTGCATCTTACAAATGAATTTGGCAAATGCCTCTTTCCCTTCGGAGCGAAACAACGAATCAGGGTCCTCCCCTTCAGGCAATTCGCCTCCGACCGCCAGGATACCTTCACGACGTAGCGAAGCCACAGCCGTAGCAGTAGCTTTCCGCCCTGCCTCATCGCCGTCAAGCAAAACAACTGCCTGCGAAGCGTATTTCTTCAGCAATCGGATATGTCCGTCACACAAAACCGTCCCACAGAGGGCCACCGTATTAACAAACCCGGCTGCATGCATGGCGATCACATCTTTGTAGCCTTCCACCAAATAGACAAGACCTCTCTCTGCAATCGCCTCCTTAGCCCGGTAAAGACCATACAGATGATCACTCTTCTTATACCCGTTGGCTACCGAAGTATTGATATATTTAGGTTCATCCGGATTTCCATCCGGATGTTTCCGCGCGGCAAAACCTATCAACCCTCCCATCTCATCACGGAGCGGGAAAATGACACGGTTCCGCATCTTATACCATTCCTTCGGCACCATACCCGGCGAAACGCCCACCTCAAAATCCAGATAAGCAGGCGTCAAGTCCGAATCACCGCAAGCATAAGGAAGAAGGGAGGAAAAAAACTTACAGTTTTTTTCAATTGAATATTGAGAATTGAAAATTGAAAATTTGTTTTTGTCACTCTTTTCTTTGACTGGCTTCGCCTTCGTCTTATTAATTTTCAATTTTCCATTTTCAATTTTCAATTTCTCCGTCGCTTCCACAAAGCTGCAACGCTCCATCTTCTGTACGAAAGCAATCACATCCCCATGTTCACCGCAGGCATAACAAGTGAATGTCTGTTTTTGCGGATCGACGATCAGCGACGGATGATGGTCGTCATGGAACGGGCAAAGCCCTTTAAATAACTTGCCACAGCGCAACAGGTTGACATAACCTCCCGCCACATCCTCTATGCGGACCGAACTTTTTATTTGATCGATATTATAGTGTGTCATATCGTTCCTGACATTAATAATCCGTTATTTTAGTATACGAAGCATTATACCGGAAACGGGCAATACCGGTCGCACCGTTCCTGTTTTTTACAATATAGAGTTTACCTACTCCCACCAGACTTTCACCGGTACGTTCGTCTTTGACGATGCCGTAACGCTCCGGGCGGTAGACAAAAAATACACAATCGGCTACCTGTTCGATAGTTCCCGAATCACGCAGGTCGCTCATCACCGGGATATGCGCCTTATCGGGACGCTGATCGCTGGCACGGTTCACCTGCGAAACGACAAGCACCGGACAGTCCGCATCCAACGCCAGTTGCTTCAGCGCCGTGATGTTACGGCCAACCACCTGTTCCTGGGTATCGTTCTTCTGACGGATACTGCCCAACAAATGCAGATAATCGAGTATCACGAAATCACATTCGCCCTTCTTACTTTTCAGCATCACCTTCGAACGGATATCCGACAACGTGTTACAAGCCTTGTAATCAATATACAACGGCAGATGCTCCAACTGCTTTCCGGCCTTTTCGAGCACCTCCAGTTCGTGCGCCGTCATACCGGAAATACGCAGATGATCCGGATCGACATCCGTGATGCCGGCCAGGATACGGTTCAGCATCTGCAAGTTCGACATCTCGAGACTGAAGAGACAGACATGTTTACCGGCCCGGGCAGCCTGTACGGCAATATGCAAAGCCACAGCTGTTTTCCCGTCGCTCGAATGGCCCGCCAGTACGGACAATTCCCCTTTATGGAATCCTCCGGTGACATAATCGAACTCGCTCATCCCGCTCAGCAAGCGGTTCCGGTCATGAGTACCCAGCAATCGTTCGCGATGCCATTCCACCACTTCGGCAGCCAACTCACCGACCGGACGTATCGGCT
The DNA here is from genome assembly GCF_023656785.1 of Parabacteroides caecihominis. Taxonomy (NCBI): domain Bacteria; kingdom Pseudomonadati; phylum Bacteroidota; class Bacteroidia; order Bacteroidales; family Tannerellaceae; genus Parabacteroides; species Parabacteroides caecihominis. The sequence goes on along the minus strand of NZ_JAMOKS010000036.1, from coordinate 65,247 downwards.
CGCTGGTCACCAGTTTCTCCCTTAGTTTCATCAGCGACTCTTCCGCTTCCGTTATCAGCGATTCCGGTTCGGAGCCGAACTGGCAACTTTTCATATTCAGCATAGCCGACAACTGTGCCAGGCAACGCAGGGTATATTGCTTTTTTATCTCCGCAGCATAGTGCAGCACATTACCGCCATGGCGCACATTCAGCATGGCAGTCAGCAGAAACGCCAGTCCGTTCAGTTCCTTCCAACGCTCCTCATCCAGCCGGCGCATCTCAACATCTACCGACACCATATCCGGTTGCACCCCTTGTTCGTACAGGTTCATCGCTGCCTGAAAAACAAAACCCGGGGCAGCATCCGAAAACATTTCTTTTTGCAACAGGGACGACACCAGTCCCGGAGCATCCACACTGGTCAGCAGGCAGCACACCAACGTACTCTCCACCTCCGACAACGTCAGATCTTTCTGTTCGTCTACATCCTCTTTCATGCTTCGCCTCCCTTTCCTTTTGGCTGAAATTGTTTGCTACGGCCTCCCATCGCCTGTTCGGCAGCGGCCATTGCCTGAGCGGCAGAAGTATCATTGCCGCTGTCGTCCGTACTTTCCGTTATCTGTCCCGAAAAATAATCATAATTACATATCTTGATTTTTGTGCCTCCCGTCACAGGACCATATTCGATCAATCGTTCGCGAGCCAACTTTCTCAGATAATACCCCACCGAACCGGCACTGATATCAGTACGATCAGCCAGGAACTGATAAGTACAAAAATACTCCCCTACATGGCAAACGTACTGGATACGTCCCAGTTTCATAAATCCGGGTTTGAAATAACTCATCGTTGCCAATGCCATGTAGATACGGGCTAGGTGACGTTCTTTCTTACTGGCACTGACCGACAGCGCCAACACTTTTCGAGGCATCTTCATAAAAGACTTTCCCATCCACAATGCCTCCGGGTTTTCTTTCGTTTGTTTTACGCTCATAATAATCACATTTAAAGAAAATTAATATTTGTCCCGTTATGAGATTACTATTTGCGCTAAAACTTGATAGTCATAATCCCGAAGCACTACCGTATGTAGACTCTATGCATATCCGGATGCCTCTCTTTTAATATAGTTAGAACTATCTTTCTTATTTAGAATTTATAAATCGTAATTTCCATCGTTTTTTCGCAAATGAAATAATACCCTAACGTTCTGATGCAAAGTAAACCATTCTTTTTCGACTTTTGAGAACTGTTTTGATGCCAGTTTCACAACTTAAATAACACGATTACAGTAAGTTACAAATTCTATTTACTACGTTGTTGTTTTCTCTCCTTCTTTTTACTCCTTTCGACTGCCTGGTCGATCTCCCAAAAGGTATTCTGAGCCGCCTTTAAATGATTGTAAATCGTAACGACTTCGTATCCCGTTTCAAAAATCAAGTCGATGTAATCGGCCAGTTCTTCCAACGAACAATCCAACATTCCACAACGGGCCATGGCCGCGATGTAAGCGAGGAATAAATCTGGAGATTTCACCCGAATGCGTTCCACCGGCAAACGTCCCGTATCGAAACCGCAATCATGCAGGATCCCGATCCGGTTCTCTTTCAGGAAACGCTCTCCCAAAGTATTCCATGTTTTCAGCGCCTTTATGACCGGTTCTCCTAAGAACCAGGTGAACAACATCACGTACCGGTTTTTATCCGGTTGTTTATCCAGCCATTCCGTCAAAGGATCGAGCGACAGGTGTTCACCGGTTATTGCCCGAATGTTTTTTTAAAACTTCCATCAATTTTGTTTTTATCTGATTTATTTTCAACTTATTTACTTGCTGTCCCATTTGTTTATAAATTTAAGTTGTAATCAGGGTTATTAAGTTGTGAAATTGTCTTTTTATTCTTTCTTCAAAACATATATGTTTCGATCGCAAATCATATATGTTTTGCCGTTAAAACACCTATCTTTTAATAGTAATTATCAGCTCCTTTTCCGATAAATAATAACCACCTTTATTCTCTTCCAACCACTACTATCTGCTTCTATCCGGCAGGCACTTTTCCACAGCAATTACCTTTGTAATGTTATCAATAACCAACAATTTTCAATCACAAATTTTCAATTTTCAATTATCAATTTTTAATTACCAGATTATGCCATTAAAATTCAGACTTGTCAAAAGAAGAGACATGAGTAAGGATGCGGCCGAAGGGGCCGAACTTTACTATGCACAGACCAGCATCACCAAGAAGGTCGACCTGAACCGTATTTGCAGCCGTATCAGCAAATACAGCACTGCCAGCCGCGGTGATATCCTGCTGGTACTCGACGGACTCTTGTCCGTCATGAATGAATCGCTGGCCGACGGAGAATCGATCCATCTGGGCGACTTCGGCAGTTTCCGGATGGTTGCCGGCAGCAAAGGATCTTCTACGGAAAAGGATTTCAATACCTCTCTGTTCCACCGGGCACATATCGTTTTCTACCCCGGTACGATGTTGACGGATACCATCCGTAATGCCAGTTTCGAAAAATACAATATCCCCGGCGCGGAAAGCAAACCAGAAGAAGAGGGCGGCAGCGACCGTCCGGAAATCGAGTAAAATAATTTGCCAATGTGCCAATAAGGCAATATGCCAATTCTGATAGCAACAGTTGGTATTTCCATTGACACATTGGCATATTGGCACATTAAACAATTATTCACTATGGTAAAACAGGAATACATCAAACAGTATCTTTTCCCCGCCCAAAAGGCGGGGGAATGTTTCGGAATCAATCCGATCGTCATCCTCGCCCAATCGGCCATCGAAACCGGCTGGGGAGAAAGTACGCTGGCAAAGGAGCATCATAACTTCTTCGGCATCACCGCCTACGGACGTCCAAACGCTTTCTGGAAAGGCGAAAAGACCGATCTTTCTGAAAACAGCGGCCATACTTCCTTATGGTTCCGCACCTACAATTCGGCGGAAGACAGTTTCATGGACTTCGCCCGCCTGATCCACACCGCTTATCCGGTAGCTGCCTCACTCAGTGCCCATCCTTCGGCTTATGCCAAAGAGATCGCTTACAGCAAATACATCAGCGAAGTGAATGGTGACAACCGTGCTGCCTACCAGAGGATACTGGTGTCGATCTGCCGGACGATTGAAAGGATGCCTGTTTGCTGAGTTCACCTTTTATCAGATTTGAAACATTTCTAAATATTAATATATACAAAATGAAAACTCTTGAAACCATTTTCAACTTCCTCACCAGCCTTGCCCGGATCATCTTTCCCCGCAGGCAAAAGCCGGCAGCCGGTGACTGCCCTTGTCCCCATCCCTATCCTCGTCCTCTTCCTGATGGCGATCACCCTGCTGTCTCTACTGATGGAGCAGACGGAAGTGACGCTGACAGCTATCGGAGCGATACTCTCGCTCTCAACCAGGGCGACTGGGGAACCAAACAACGTGTCGAACCCATAGACATTGCCGGTTACAGCCTGATGGCTGCGGGACTGATCGGCGGTCTGTACAAATTATTTACTGCATGAGTTACAAAGAAAATTACCAACGCATGATCCGCCGCAACAAAGCGACCGGATATGCCATCTATGACTGTCTGTTGAAGGCTTACCAAAAACATGCCGAAAGCATGGATGTCTCCGGTATCACCGACCGGGACATCTCCCGGATCAGTAAAAAGCTATTGGTGAGCGAACGCTGGATACGCCATATCTTATGTAAATACCATCTGTTTTTCATTATCATCGACCAGTATTTTCCGGAAGAGGAATGGAAAGATGAAGAGACGGGGGTTTGATTGTTTAAAAGAGATGTAGCAAAAGGTTCACTTAGAACTATTGCTACATCCTTTTACTTATTTTACTAATATATTCATTTTTGACAATGATTGCCTGTTATCCCATATATAAACTATATGAACAATATCATTTTCAACAAAATATATTATTTTATGATTAGAATGTTCTGCAAACGAACGATAACATTTACTCCTGTGAACTAACAACGGTTCTATTTTTCCAATTGTAGGGCATACTTCCAAAGTATTTACAGCCTTTATAATGCCATTTCTAAATTTATTGGCAGCTTTACTTCCCATTTCAACAAAATACCAATCAAAAATCTGCTTCATTATAGTTAAGGCTTCAATTTCCCAATGTACAATATACATTACCAAGATTTTATAATCGTCATTGCTTCTTCATTCGTTACATATTCTCCTCGTTCGAAAGCAGCTTCTGCTTTATCTAAAATCACATTCAACTCCTCTACCGAACAACTCCCCGGACATTTTTTCATCTCTAATGTTTCCTGATGAAGCAACGTCTGTAAATATTGCCGAACTTTTTTTAAACTTTCTACGGATTTTAGACGTCTGAGACCGTCTTCAATCTGTGTTCTTTCTAATTGAATCTCTGTTGTTTTCATAATTATGTGTTTTGTAAATACGAAACAAAGAAACGAATTAAAATTCTAGAAAACAAATAAAATCTATCTAATCACAAAACGATATATAAAGTCTATTATTTCCACTCTATCGTGGAGATGACAGACTTAACATTGTTTCCACTACCCTGCAAATGTCATCATCGGTCAGTGTAGGCCCGGAAGGCAGGCAAAGTCCTCTCTCAAATAACCTTTCCGATGTCCCATCCCCATAAAAAGGCGATTGCTTAAACACTGGTTGCAGATGCATCGGTTTCCACAAAGGGCGTGTTTCTATATTTTCATCTGCCAGATATAACCGGACATCCTCACGGGTAAACTCAGCCTTTTCCGGATCTATCAGAATACAAGTCAGCCAAAAGTTCGAATTGAAATCTTCCGAAGGATTCTGTTGTACCTCGATACCCGGCGCATCCTTCAACAACTCCGTATACAGTTGGTGTATTGCCCTACGTCGTGCAATATGTTCATCCAGCACAAACATCTGTCCTCTACCGATTCCGGCACAAATATTACTCATGCGGTAGTTATAACCGATACATTCATGTTGGTAATGCGGAGCATTCTCCCTGGCTTGGGTAGCATAGAACATAGTCCGTTTGGCCTGTTCTTCCGTCCGGCAAACCAAAGCACCACCACCGGAAGTCGTGATCATCTTATTTCCATTGAATGATAAGGCAGCAAATTCTCCGAAAGTACCACATTTTTGTCCTTTGTACGCTGAACCCAAGGCTTCGGCTGCATCTTCCAAAACGGGTATTCCGTAATGAGAAGCAATAGCCATAATTTCATCCATTTTTGCAGGCATGCCATATAGATGAACCGGGATAATAGCTTTCGGTAATTTTCCGGTTTTACGCAGGCGGTCTTTGATCGCTTCTTCCAAAAATAAGGGACTCATATTCCAAGTATCCTGTTCGCTATCTACATATACCGGAGTAGCTGACTGATATGCTATCGGATTGGCAGAAGCGGCAAAAGTAAAAGACTGGCAGATGACTTCGTCACCTGCTTGCGCACCTAGTTCGATAAGCCCCAGATGAAGAGCTGCTGTACCGGCAGACAATGCGACCACGTGTCGGTCTTCTTTAAGATAGTCCGCCAACTCTTTTTCAAATGCATTTACATTGGGGCCTAAAGGGACAACCCAGTTGGTGTCGAATGCTTCTTTTATGAAGTCTTGCTCACGGCCGGACATGTGAGCAAGTGAAAGCCATATTTTCTTATCCATATAGTTATGATAAATAATCAGATTTGTTTTATTATTTTACATCTATTGCCGACAGCCAACACACCGTCAGGGATATCTTTGGTAACAACAGATCCTGCACCAAGTACACTCCATTTTCCTATTTTTACCCCTGGAATAACAATGCTACCGGCTCCGATCCACGTTCCCTCACCAACCTTAACATTGCCACAAAGTGTACAATGAGGAGATATATGTACATAATCTTCTATTACACATTCATGATCAACAGAAGCACCAGTGTTTATAATACAATGTTTCCCAATATAGACTCCAGTTTGTATAATAGCACCTTGCATTACAACCGTCCCCTCATCAATTGTAGTCGTTGCAGAGATTATAGCAGACGGATGAAAAGCCTTTCCAAATCTTACATTAAATTGTTCCGCTATTTTCTTACGAATATTATTATTACCAATACTGATAATCAGAGGTTCCTTAACCTCTACAGAATGTAATACAGGATAGTCAAGAAGCCGGTGAATTGCTTCATTATCATCAAATAAAGCTTCAATAGGCTCATTAATAGCCCGCAAAATATCAACGATCACTTTAGCATGACCACTTGCACCGTATAAATACATTATCTATTTATTAATTATTTCCAGTAAAAGGCTCCATTGTGACAGAAGTATCAGAACTAATCCCCTCCCTGACAAACACCTTTTTTATTGTCAAAAACAGGATTTTCAAATCAAGTAAAAAAGAGCAATGATCCACATACCAAACATCCAGTTCAAACTTCTTTGTCCACGAAATTGCATTACGCCCATTAACTTGCGCCCAACCTGTAATCCCAGGACGAACTTCATGTCGATATGTCTGCTCTTTTGAATATAGAGGGAGATATTGCACCAACAATGGACGTGGACCAATTAATGCCATATCACCTTTAAGAACATTTATCAATTGCAGCAATTCATCAATTGAAGTAGAACGGACAAACTTACCTACTTTCGTTAGCCGATCAGCATCCGGCAATAAATTTCCGTCCGTATCCCGCTCATCCGTCATTGTCTTGAACTTGATAACCTTAAAGATCTTGCCATTCCATCCCGGACGCTCTTGAAAGAAAAACGCTCCGGCTCCCTTGTTTACGAAATGCAGCCAAATGGTCACGACAAGCAGTATTGGCCAGATTATGGCCAACGCTATCAGAACTAACGTGAAATCAATTACTCGCTTAAAGAAATGTTTGTACATGATTTTTCTAGAACTTATATGATTACTTTATTCACCAGATCCCAAGAGATTTGTCTATCGGCAGAAGCTAGGCTAATAAATGAACATTCAGAGACCAAGTGATTCATCTTATTAAAACAATCACCCGTTCCAATATTGCTTTTCACATAGCGTTTAAGTCGATTAATAAAATATCCATGTTCTTTAAAATAGATTTCATACTCCTCTTTTGACATCATTTTTTTAGGAGTATCTATAAAATCTTCTATGTGAAAATAACACATGGCATACAGGCTTGTCTGAATCGTTTTTTTTACTAAGGAATACGGGAATAAGCGAAAATAACCGCCCCCAGAATATGCAATTTCTTTTCCAAAAATCTGCATTGTACAAATTGGAAACTCTTTCAATGTGCAACCATTAAACTCCACTAAACAAGGCGTTTTTTCTTTGAAAACAGAAAAACCTCCAAAATCACGAACAGCCGGAAAGATAGACGCATCTCGCTCTATACCACATTCAGCCAACACTTCTATAGCCCAAGCATTCTGTTGTCCTATCGAAAAGGCAGGAGCCCGATAACTAACAACTTTCTGTCCATAAACATCTTCCAAACTCATAATCGCCTCCTTCGTATCTTTTCTCAATTCCTTAGGAGTCATTTTTGTCAACCATAAATGTTTATTCGAATGGCAACCCACTTCATGTCCCCTTTCTGCAATTCGCTTAATCACATACGGAAAATCACAAGCAATCTTACCCAAACAAAAGAAAGTAGCTTTACATTCCTTTTCTTCTAATAGATCCAAAATTCGTGAAAGTATAGCATCATATTGAACATATTTATCCTGTCTGGCTCCATTAAACTTTTTCTCGATAAACCATTCTTCTATATCAAAACTAATTAGATTCATCGTACATCATAATTTACCAACCCAAAATCCCAATTTTTAAGATCATAAACTCCTTCTAAACCACTATCCTCATTAATAATATCACAAGTCAATGGAAGTAATTTAGGTTCAAGTCTAGAGGGGACTCTTACAAATAATGTTTGAAACATATTCATCTGCCCAATATAAAGCACCATATCTATTTTTTGTGATTTTAAGATATAGAGTGTTGTTTTAGAAAAAGCCCTAAAAGATAATTGTCCCTTTTCTTTACAATAGATGATATATGCAGTTCTAACTCCCTCCTCTTCTACAATTCTGAAAAAAGATAAAACATCTTTATTTTCAAAACATTGATAACAATCATTAAGAAAACGATGTTTTAAAAATTTGGCATCATCATGAATCCGATAAACACTGTCCGATTTTCTACTGTCTACAAAAACAGAAAGCATACATGACAGATAAGTAACCGAATATGCATATAATTTTGACAATAGATTTAAAAATTTCGCTTTATGTAATATAGCTCCAATATGTACAGGTAATGCCCAATATCGTATAGCTCCCACATCTTTCCATTTCACTACATTTTTCCAATACGGATAAGCAATAGCATTAGGAACCGCAATAACTGCCAAAATATTCAAACCCTTTAAATAGGTCGCCAACTTTTTATACATCTTACGGAGAACCAATGGATCCATGCGATATTCATCACGAATAAAAACACCTACAGCCAATCCCAATCGAATCAACCTGTCCTTATAATAATACTCTTGGGGAGAAACAGAGCAACTACCTACCACATCACCACCATCATTCAAGAGCAAAGCGTGATATGAAGTCCCATCCACATTGGTTGTATAATTCTTTTTGAACGACTCTATTGTCACTTCTCGTTTAAATACAGAGATAAAACTATCAACAAATGTTTTCCACTCATGATCTGACCATTCTGTAGTCTTGCACACTTTTATTTCCATGACATTATTTTAAATCGTACCAGAATCCACATAGATATTCTGTGCGGTAATTGATGCCGCACTTTCTGAAAGCAAGAAACGAATCGTTTCTGCTACCGATTGAGTTGCGGTCGGCTGTTTCATTGATGTTCTTTTATAGATGCGATCTTTTTGTTCTACCGATAAAGTTGCACTCATTGACGTTTCCATAAACCCTGCAACTAACGCATTACTTCTCACCCCTCTTTCTCCCCATTCTCTCGCCGTATTCTTTGAGAAAGCTTCCAAGGCACCTTTAGAAGAAGCATACATAGCCAAACCTTTATATCCTGTATGTACGCTGATTGATGAAAGATGAACAATACTTCCTTTTGTATGATGAAGTAGAAATTGACGAATAGCATACTTCGTTATCATCATCGGAGCGAATACATTCACTTGATACATCTTAAGAAGAGATTCATAATTCAAGTTTGTTACAATATCATCGTATGCGATAGCGGCATTGTTCACAAAGCCATGAAGCGGAGTTTTAAGACCTATGAATTTTTTAAAAATCTCTCTTCTAACATCCTCCGCATTAGACAAATCATAAGACATCCATTTGAATCTCTCGGGATAAGCAGATAGAAGTTTCTCTATTTCAATAGTTTTTGAACGGCTAACACCAAACACACAGTATATCTCATCTTCCATCAATGTTTTTACGATCTGAACACCTAAACCTCGTGAAACACCTGTTACCAATATGTTCTTCATAATTATAATTTTCTTAATATTTTACCTGTTCTTGTTGTTTGAAGTGTTTCAACAAACTTAATGACTCTCGGTATCTTAAACTCTTGAAGCTTATCTGCCAAGAAACGTCTAATTGAGAGTTCTGTCAAAGACAAATCCTCTCTAACAATTTCACAACAAACCACATTACCTATTAATCTATTTGTTTTACCAAATACGGTCACATCCTGTACCCCTTTACAAGAACGAATTATTTCCTCTACCTCAGAAGGATTTACCTTGTAACCGCCAACATTGATCATTTCATTTTTTCTTGAAATGAACTTAAATTCTAGCGGATCCGTAGCTATAATCTCTATAAGATCACCAGTTGCATACCACCCATCAACCATTTTTAAAGAAGCAGATTCGCCCATCAGTGATTTATGTAAATAAAGTTCATTATCCACAACCTTCACTTTCGATACCATGTCTCCCTTAATCATAAAATTATTTCCTTTTGAAGCAAACAACGTTCCTGCCTCAGTTGACGCATACACATTGGTCAGTTGAGCATTAGGGAAAACTGAATGCAATGCATCCAAAGTTTGTTTATCAAATTTCTCTCCCCCAGAAGTCATCCTGATAATAGATCCGCACACCTCCGATGCAGGAAGTAGTAAACGATAGAATGTTGGAGTTGCTGATATGTGGGTGATGCTATAATCCTGTATTTCAGTATATATTTCTTCTTTTTTCAACCCGAATAATCGTACAATCGTATTTAAATTCAACAAGCATTGGAAAAAAACTTGTAACCCTGCCATATGGGTTGGATTGTAAGCATATCCCCATACATCATCTACATGTTTTTTACCTATATGAACTTGCCTTGTGATCGATTCATATGTATGAGAAACCTTCTTTGGCAACCCTGTTGTTCCTGAAGTAAATAGCGTGATTCTCCAGTCAGCTAAATGTCCAGACATTTTTTCAATCAAATTATCCATTGTTAGTTCTTTTGAAGCTGAAAAAGGAACACGCTCCATCAATACTTCGGATGAACCAATCAATTTTTCAATTTCTTCATCCTTAAAATCGAAATCTAATAAGACCAATTCTCGACCTATCAAAAGTGAGATAATAATTTGCTTAAAGATCTCGTAATACGACTCACATTTCAAATAAGGAACGAAATACTCTGCAGAGCAAATATCTTTCAGCAATTGCTCATACGATATTTGCTCTTTGGTTTTAATATCGCTGTAAAATAATCGTTGCATCAATTAATTTTTTCCAATATTTCACCAACGGTAGTTACTACTCCATCTTCAAAAATATCGACATCATATTCTACCTCAATACGAACAGTCAATTCTGCAAGATCAAGAGAATCAAACCCTAAATCATTTCTCAAAGAAGACTCTGGGGCGATTGATTCTATAGTTTGCTTTTGACGGTTAGCTAGTACCGTATTAATAATATCCAGCAACTTTTTCATGATTCTTATTTTTAATTATTATCAAAATGTTTTATAATTGCATTATATGTGTTTTCCACCAAATAATTATCACATAAATATTTATACCCCTTTTCCCCCATTGATTTTGCCAAAGACTGATTTTCAACAAAAATGTCAACACATGCAGTAAAATTAGCAGGATCTACACTATCACATGAAAATCCATATCCATTAGTTTCAGCGATAGTACCTACGTCCGTATTTATATCTGTAGCAGCAATAATAGGTTTCTTGTATGAAAGATATGACAATAAGCGACTAGGATAATTAGGAATAGTATAACGATGATCTAAAAAGATCAAACCTACATCTGAAACTTTCAGCAAATTATCGTAATCTACTACAGGAAGAGCATCTAACAATTTAGCATTAGAGGGTCTATTATGTATAAACCAATTATTTAATTTTAGAAATTCCGTTCCACTGCCAACTATCAAGAAAAAACGATCATCTCGTGATTTATTATATTCCAAAACTTTTATAATAAAATCTATTGCTTGCGGTTTACCTAAGTTTCCACCATAAATAAATATAGGTTTATCTATAGGCAAATCATTCTTTTTCCTGATTTCAGTATATGAAACAGGTTCAAATTCTTTTAATTCTATACTATTTGGAGCTAACTCTATTCTATCAGATGAAATATAACTATTATGTTCAAGACAATACCTCACATTTGCAGGAGACATACAACCTATATAATCTGAGATTTTATACAATTCTTTCTCTATAGCTCTATAATATTTATACAATAAGCTTTTTTTCGAAAAAATCTGCAAATCCACTACCGCATCTGGAACTATATCTTTTAGAAGCAGGTAACTCTTCGCCTTAGGAAATTTCTTTTTTAGATATTTAACAATACTTAAAAAAGTAATCGGAGGCGTTGAATAAATAATCAAATCAACACTAATTTTTGATATATACCGACTAATTGTTCTTTTCATCAAGCAACTAATAGTCAACATTGAAAAACCTTTTTCAATAATTGAGCATTTAGTATTTTTAAGAGTCTTTACCCTAATAATAGTAGCTCCTAAAGAATCTGTATAGTAATATTTATCTAATTTAACTCCTCTTGGAGCAGGGCTTATAACGTGAACATTATGACCTTCCTTTATAAATTTTCTAAGAAGATCCGTATAAATGCCACTTTGTGATAAGTCATCTATCACATTCAGCGTTAAAAAAACAATATTCATGGCTGCCATTTTTCTAATATTTCTTCCAAACCATCTTTTCCTCTACGCCTATATAGCCTTGGAGGTAAACCGTAAACGCCCCATACAGCGTACCCATTATTTATTAGATAGTTAAGCTTAATAGATTGAAAAATAAGTTTTTTATTGAATTTAGTTAGGAAATGTGTTATACACACTTTAGATCAAGCGGATCACCTTGGTAAATGTGATTGAAGAAGTGGAATACAAGATCAGATCAAGTTTGACCTAATCTTGTATTTACGGATCTCACAAATAAAAAGGTCTTCTTATATCCTATCTTAGTTAAATTACGTAGATCGATGGAAACGACGTTCCACTAGCATTACAAAGTATGACCATTGCGAGCGAACTTCCACATCAAATCCGTGCAAATATCTGTATCAGAAATATCAGCACAATTGCCTAACGTAAGAGATAAAATAGTCATCTTCTTAATACGTTTATAATTCTATCGCAAGCATTCCCGTCTCCATAAGGATTCAATGCCTTGCTCATTTGCCCATAATACGCAGGATCATCTAATAAAGTGGAAACCTCATATACGATCTTGTCATATTCCGTACCAACCAATCGAACAGTTCCAGCCTCCACGGCTTCCGGACGCTCCGTCGTATCACGCATTACCAATACAGGTTTGCCCAAACTCGGGGCCTCCTCCTGAACTCCTCCACTATCTGTCAAAACCAATGTTGATTTCTCCATCAGATAAATAAAAGAAAAGTACTCCAACGGTTCTATAAAAAAAACATTGGTTAATTGCATTTGTCCAAAAGTATCATGAATGGGCTTACGGACATTGGGATTTAAATGCATCGGGTAAACAAAATCCACATCCGTATATTTTAAAGCCAAAAATTTAAGAGATTGACATATATTGATAAATCCATCACCAAAATTTTCTCGCCGATGTCCTGTCACTAACACAAGGCGACGTTCTCTCCTATCATTGACCGGATAGCCTAACTTCCTTAGAGTCTCTGATAACTGTTCATCCAAGACCTTATCCAACTTTATCTTATTAATTACATGAAACAAGGCATCTATCACCGTATTCCCTGTCACCCAAATGTTGTTCTCGTTGACACCTTCCACCAATAAATTCTCTCGGCTATTCGAGGTTGGTGAGAAATGGTAAGTGGCTATACGACCCGTTATTTGTCGATTCATCTCCTCAGGCCATGGACTATACCTATCATAGGTACGAAGACCGGCTTCTATATGTCCTACAGGGATCCGCTCATAAAATGATGACAGAGCGACCGCCATGCTCGTCGTCGTGTCACCATGTACCAATACGATATCAGGCAGAACTTCTCTCAAGACCTTACGCATACCTGTTAAGATACGTGTTGTCACGTCATATAGGTCTTGTCCTTGACTCATTATATCCAAGTCATAATCAGATTTGATATCAAACAAATGGAGAACTTGATCCAACATCTCACGGTGTTGTCCCGTCACACACACAATTGTTTGGAAATCTTTAGGACATCTCAATAAGCCCTTCACCAAAGGAGCCATTTTTATCGCTTCGGGACGAGTCCCAAAGACTAACATAATCTTTTTCATATCTATTTTCTGAACACACCCGCAAAATCCAAAATCATCTTGTCCGGGCAAATGGGAAGAGACTTAAATTCTTTATGCGTAACTAAAAAAACGACTATATCAGCTTTCTCATACGCCATCCGATAAGGAGTCAATTTAAATACGTTGTGAGAAGAAATATTAGGCTCGACTACCAATATATCAGCATTATTACAGCCTTGCAAAACTTTTGTCGTAATATATTTAGCAGGTGATTCCCTTAAATCATCGATGTCTGGTTTAAATGCTAATCCCATCATAGCAACCACAGGCTTACGGTGATGTTCTAACTCAAACTTCAACATCGTAGTCTTAATTTTCTCCGCACACCAAAATGCTTTATAATTATTAATCTCACGGGCTTTTGCAATAAGTTGAGACTCTATAGGAAAATCCGCCGTGATAAAATAGGGATCCACGGCTATACAATGTCCGCCAACTCCACAACCCGGCAACAATATATTTACCCGAGGATGCTTATTTGCCAAATTTATAAGTTCCCAAACATTGATCCCAGCCTTGTCGCAAATAACAGATAATTCATTAGCAAAGGCTATCTGCACATCACGTGATGAATTCTCTGTCAACTTACACATCTCTGCAGTTTTACTATTCGTCCGATGAAGAGTTCCCTTAACGAAGCGACTATAGAACTCTATGGCTTTATCCGTCGATATCTCATCCATTCCTCCTATCACGCGGTCATTATGTACCAACTCATAGATCACATTACCCGGTAATACCCGTTCCGGACAATACGCAATACTTATTTTACCTTCTAATTCTGGGCGTAAACTAAAGATCAAGTCGCTCATTTTTTCTGTTGTCCCTACCGGAGATGTCGATTCTATCACATAAAGATCATCCTCCTTCAAAAAAGGTACAATCATCCGAGTGGCTGTCTCCACATACGAGATATCAGGATCATGGTTCCCTTTAAACGGTGTCGGGACCACGATGAAATAAGCATCGCTCTCTTCCGGCAAACTTGAGGCTTTCAACATCCCGTTCTCCACCACATCTTTAAGCAATTCATCCATACCTGGTTCTATGATATGCAATTTCCCTCGATTTGTCGTATCGACAACATTCTGATTGATATCAACTCCCGTAACCTTTATGCCGTGCTTGGCCGCAATAATGGCGGTTGGGAGACCAATATATCCCAACCCCATGAAACATGCTTTCATTATAGATAACTATTAAAATTCATAATCTGTAATAATCCCTCATCCAATCTATGGTTTTCTTGACCCCATCTTCCAAAGAGACCGTCTCCTCATGCCCTAGTTCTCTCACGGCCAAACTATTATCCACTTTCTTCACCTTTGTCGTTAATACCTCGCAATCCTTGTACTCTATCAACGACTTATCGGCACCCGTATATTTCCAGATAATATCCGCCAAGGTCTCGATGTCATGATACTGGCTGCTACCAATATTATAAATTCGACCATCAATGAAATTATTACTTATATTCGCCAAAGTCCTTACACAATCGTCGATATATGTACTAGAACGATAGAAACCCTGAAAAACCTGCACGGGCAGACCAAACAAAGCATGATAACAGAACTTACAGTTTACAGAACGATACGGGTGATAATACTCTCCCGGACCATAGGTATTAAACAAACGAACAAGCACGGTCTCTGTACCATACATGATCCGAGAATTCCGTATTTGCATCTCATTAGCCCTTTTAGAGATAGCATAATCATTCATCTGATAAATCACATGTTTATCCATGACATCCTCATGCATGATATCCATATAATCCCCATATACCTCCGAGCTAGAGAAGTGAATTAGCTTAAAATGGTGTTTTTCTTGCAAACGAATGATATTCTTCAAACCTATCAAATTACTTTTCCACATTTGCTCATAATAATCCTCACCATTCCAGCGACCAAACTCCGCGGCACAATTATAGACCAAATCAAATGGCCCTGCCATATCAAAGATCCGTTCTATTTGCCGGTATTCCCCTATATCACATCGAGAATATTTCCATGGCTCATGACTCATGACTTGCACATATCCGATCTCCCCCGGATGATGCAAAATATCAACACCAAATACAGAATGCCCTTTCTTCTCTAATTCCGATACTAATTTAAGTCCTACTATTCCTTTAGAACCTGTTACTAAAATTCTCATGATTAATTATTTATTAAAATGAATATTCTTTGATACTATTATTTGCGCTTCATTCTATACTCGATTGTGAAAAGTTATAAGTTCACCGTACCTTTCAGATTCATGCGAGTAGCCTCTATTGGGAAAAACTCACAAGAAAATACCTGCTTCAATGCAGAAGCAGAAAACAGAAAATCTACACCTCGTATAGCTAGATCTACAGATGTTTTGTTCCGAACATTCCCAATGTAAAACTTAGCTTTTAGATTTTGTGAAGCATGACGCATATCATCTTTCTTTTTCTCATTCCAACTGAAAATCCAGATTTCCTTGATATCCAAATCTAAGAAACGACGAAGTACAAGGTTTCTGAAAGAGACGGTACCTCCAGTGATCAAGAGGACTTTGTCTTTAAAGACTGATAGATTCAATTATGTAAAATTATTCAAATATTATCTTTTGATAATTAAAAGATAATTTAACTGTGATAAGTCGTTAATTCGCTAAACATTTTAATATATCATTTGAAACCAAAGTAGAGTAAGCATTAGTACCTTCAGCATTCAAATGATTAATATCTTTATGTCGGTTCTAGCTTTCTTTAGTATATATCAATCGTATATGTGAACGATTGGAAAATATAAAAACTGATTCCTATAGGAAGCAATAAATTCACACTCTTAACAGAAATTCTTTTTCCAAATAAAGTGACCATTGATGAGAATGACTCTATAAAGAAATCTGAATACTTGAAAATCACCAATGCTTCAATAATATTATTATGGATACAAGATGTATAATAAATGCAGGTTGCCACCATCGATTTACGTTTTTATCAATATTTTGTCAATAATATCTGATTCCATAACCACAGACATAGGTTATTAAAGTGATAGTAAACAACAATAAACAAGCACGCCAATTCCAGCATCAATAAAACACATAACCGCTAATTATCAAGAATATATCAGACCTCTAGTTTGTTAAATTTTGCATTCACAAGCCTATATAACACAAACACAATGAGTAGAAATACTGCGAATTCAATAGATGTAAATATCATGTGAGTACTATGTCATTATTTACAGCATCTTTCAGACTCTCATAAAATTCTTTTCTTCGAGAATCAAGAACGTCCTTGCAATATGCTGCACTCCTCTCATAATTTATTCTACTTTGATTCTCGTAGAGATATTTATCATTTATTAGTATTTCTATTTTATCAGCAAAGCCTCTGACATCTGAATAATCCACCAAAAAATCTTTATCGATCAATTCTGTGTTACCCGAAACCGGTGTAGTCACACAAGGTAAACCTAAAGCCGAAGCCTCAATAATCACCCTCGGAAGCCCTTCTGCCCTTGTTGGATAAACTAGAATATCTGCCTCCAAAAGAAGTTCCCGTAAACGATCGGTAGAAACAAATCCTGAGAATCGAAGCAAGTCGCCAACTCCCAAACTTTTCGCATATTGTGTAAGCTGAGCTATTCCTCCGAAATAATCTCCCCCGACGAAGGTTAATGTCACATCAACGCCCCTTTCTCGCAAAATACGTAATATCAGAATCATCTCCCGGTGCCCTTTGCCACTATATAAAAACACTTGATTTGAAACATGAATCAATCCCCAAGGTTTCTTCTGTAGATAGTGTCGATTTCCAGATCGAAACGCAGCCAACATCTCAATGGAAGAATAATGAGAAAAAATCCTATCTTTCCGATGTGAACTATAATGTTTTTGCATATAATTACGAGTAACACACGAAATCCCCATAGCTTTATGGCTAGCCTCTAGCATTTTACAATGCATCCTATACCACAATATTTTATGCAACAAGCTAGAGCTATTCTGATAAATATCATAACAATCAGCTACCCCCTCTATCGCATACGGAAAACAGCTCTTGATACTATCCCACACAGCAAAAGCAGTGGTACTAGGAAGGCGCAGAATCACCAGATCACACCCCTCCGCCACTTTTTCCATCATTCTCTTTACAGAGAAATAAACTTTTGCATATTGCAAAGGCCCTTGAAAAAAAGGTACAGGAACAACTTCAACCCTTGGATCCTCCACTATATATTTATATATTTTTAATTCTTCCAAAGCAAAAACCTCACGAGTTCTCACCACAAAGCGAACTTCATCAAACACCATCAAATACCGTTTCACCAGTATTTGACCAAAATCACGTAAATAGAAATCTTTTCCAAAACGATAACTATACTCATCACAAGCCACTAATACTTTCATAAACAATGTCTATTTAATATTTTAAATTTCGCAAAAACAATTTCATGGATTCAATGTAACTTTCATAATGGAATGAACAGCGGGCAGTGTTACTAATGGCTTCACTTAATACCTTAACCGAATTCGTATCCATCTTATCCACTTCAATTAAACGCTTCACTAATTCCTTTTTATCAGGATGTTCAAGAACAATTGCATTCACTCTATCTTTCAGGTAGTCTTCAATATTACTTGTTTTATTAATAATAGGTGGAACACCGGCAGCTATCGTCTCTGCCAGCTTTGTAGCAAAGCCTGCGTTACTCTTGCGATTATTGTCTCGAATAAGAATAGAAAAATCAGCAATTTTATAATACCTAGGCACATCTTCCTGCGTTACTCTCCGAATAACGCATACCGCATCTTTGAGCTTCTCCCGTTGTTGGTTACTTGTGTAAATAACCTTTGAGCTACCTAGAATAAGTAATCTCAATTTAGCACCTCTATCAAGAGCTATTTCCAACGCTTCAAGCACAATATCTATTCTATCTTTGCTATTGGCAGCATTACCCGCATAGATAAGAGTTTTTCCCGCGTACGGAGCATATTGTGCCACAGTTTTCTTCCATTTCTCCTCATTAAGATCGACAAGAGGTGGAAGTAGTAACCTATTCGACGATTTACGAAAATGATTGTCAAGATAACGGCTAATGCATATTACATTTTTTACGCGAGGATTAACAAATCTCATAAAGCCTTCATTGATCCAGAAAAAAGGGTTCACATATCCTAGGTGATAATCACGGGCTACATACCATTCCGTTATATCAAGCACAAACTTTACCCCATTACAACAACACAACCTATCCAGCTTATACGGCAACAAACCAGCACCAAAATATAATACCACTACGTCATACTCATTTATTCGAGAATTGATAAAATCATATGCTTTATACCCCATCATAA
Source organism: Parabacteroides caecihominis (assembly GCF_023656785.1). Taxonomy (NCBI): domain Bacteria; kingdom Pseudomonadati; phylum Bacteroidota; class Bacteroidia; order Bacteroidales; family Tannerellaceae; genus Parabacteroides; species Parabacteroides caecihominis. The sequence goes on along the minus strand of NZ_JAMOKS010000036.1, from coordinate 46,140 downwards.
AAAGAGATTTCACTTTTGAAAAACTAAATTTTTTAATATCCAAATCATCACTTATAACATAGTTAAAGCCTTGCCAAGAGGTAGCCTCTTGTTTTCCTCCAAAAGCAATGAAATCTACTTTATGTCCTAGCTTACGCATAATCTTTGCATTATTTAGCACTCTTGGTGCAGCTGCATCACCCGCAGGAAACCGAAACAGCCCACAATATAAAATTCTCATTTTTTACTCAATTAAATACTGGTTTATAAAATTCGTTACCCCAAATTAAATTGCACTTATAGAGTGGTATTACGGTATAAGGAAAAGTACTTTCAACAAAATAAGCCAATACCATAGCTACAAAAACAGTAAATGTAAGTGACACTACCAATTTTTTCCTCCTTTTGGCAACAAACAAGAAAATGGTAAACATTAGTAAATCTATTACAAACAGTAACCGTAAAAAACGGGAGGCTGCATAGGGGACAACGTAGAATATTCCGATAAAAATCAACGATATCACATTAATATTGTATATTAGCCTTACAATGGAAGGAGGACGTTGAGAGGAATTCCATAAATAACGTGTCAGAAATAAAATCATGAACACAAGTATCATTAATGCATATGATGAGTTTGTTATGGCATTTTTCGTTTCGTAGAGAGACAATTTTGTGACAACATTACTTCCTAAATAAGGAAAAATGAAGTCACTGACAAAAATCAAAATCAAAACGCAAGGAATAATATACACAAAATACTTCTTGAGCGGTAGTAACTCAGAGCGTAAACTAGGTATCAATAATAGATATGTGATAGAAAAGACATGGATTGTAGCACCTATTAAAATAGAAACAACAAAATATTTTATGCTGTTTTTCTCGCACGACAACCACAGCGAATATAGAATCAACGTGGTAAGAATATAATTCCGACTAAAAACAAACTCCATTAGAAACAAAATAAAATAGATCACCGCAAACAGTGATGGATAAGGTGATAGTCTAAGCGTGAAATAGCACATAAACGATAATATCGCAAACGAAACAGTTATTAGAAACACCTGATAGCTATCAGTGAAACATCCAATTAACCGATTCAATACCAAATAACCAAACTCATTATTTGAATTGTCGGGAAACGAGAAAACCTCCTCGTAAGCAATATAGTCTCCGTTCCACGTGTTCCATCCCCACAATGTCCACATAAAAAGAAAAAACAAAATGGCGATATATTTTGATTTAGGATAAATCAAAGAGAGAGCCATCAATACAATGGTTATAATGACATCAATTTCCATTTTTATTTTGAAATGAAGTTTTATATGTATATATTATCGAACTCAAATATACCAACCCAGCCACAGCCTTGATATAGGCAGCTCCATAACAGCCCCATAATTTAATGAAAGGATAACTGATAGAGATCACCACTATTCCAACTATCAAGGATACGTTTCTTAGTTTCTTTCCACAACCTTTCGACAAGATAAATTTGTTAAAAAAATCCGCAATACCATACAGTAATGCACCCAAACACATATATTTTATCAATGGAACAGAAGTCATATATCTATTTCCAAAAACAACCAAAATAAACGACTTTGAAAATATCAATATACACAAATAAACCGACATACATAGAAAAAAGAGAATTATCAATATTTTTCGATTGATAAAATCCAAAAAAACAAATTTCTTATATAAAACCGTTGATAAAATATTAGGTAACATAGATAATGGAATGGATATTTGCAGAGCAATATTATAGAAACCCACGTTTGTATTGTCTGCACTCAATACACCGAGTAATACCCCTACAAAATTACTTGCTCCTACTGCAAAAATTGAACCAATATAGATAGGAAAACCATATTCTTTATTGATTGACCATATTTTTTTAAATGAATTACCGCTCTTGTTTCTAATTGGTTGTATTTTACATATTATATATATATATATTACTAAGTAAGAAAAAAAGTATGTAATTAATATAGTCCTTAAATTAACATTTGGAAGAAGAAAAAAAAACGAAACTGTCAATAAAAAGAATACCAAACGAGGAAAAAATCTTGACACTGCCAACAAACCAATACGATTATCCCCTTGTAATACTAATTCGTTGAACTGAGTAAACAAATAAACCGAACCTAGTGGCAGTATCGACAAGAAAATATCCAAAATATGTTTATTCCTCAAATCATCTGAAAGGATGGAATAGAGACTTAGTGACACACACATTGCGACGGACAACAATGCCCAAATAAGAATTCCAGCGAAATAGTAACTTCTAATGGATACATCATCCTTTTCAAGCGATATCAACCTACAGATTGAATAAAAAAAACCGAAATTAAATACTATCTGTGAGAAAATAAACATATTAATTATAAAAGCATAATTTCCATATTGCTCAAGATCTAGAATCTTAGTCAAATAGAAATTAGTACCTATCAGGAACAACATACTTAAGAATGTAGAAACCAACAGCATTATACTCTGAGTAGCTAATTTGTTGTTTAATATGTTTTTCAAAAAGCTATGCATATAAGCATTGATTATTTATCCGCATTTTTCTGTAATATTTAACAAAAACCAATATTATCACAACATTAACAATCGCAAATCTTCATTATTATAAGATTCAGTATCACAAGTCCAATTGTAAAACCCCGGAATCACGACATGACTATCAAGAACACAATATTTACAATGTATATATCCTAATTCGATTTTATAACTTCCCATCACAATGGCCATCAAGTATCCACTTCACATCATATATCACACAGTTCTCCTTGGTGAGAGCGAGTAAATCTAGTGATTTAAACTCATTATGTGCTACTGCCATAATAGCTGTGTCAAAACGATCCGTCGGCAATTCATTGGTGATTTCAACACCATATTCACACCATGCGATCGCAGAATTCGCCCACGGATCATATACAGTGATAGTCACATTATATTCTTTCAAAACTCTATAAATATCAATCACTTTCGTATTACGTACATCAGGGCAATTTTCTTTGAAGGTAAAGCCTAAAATCAAGACATTTGAATTCAACACCTGAATCCCCTTCTTCAACATCAGTTTCACGACTTGATTAGCAACGTACTCACCCATGCCATCGTTCATCCGACGACCGGCCAAAATAATTTCCGGGTTGTAACCATAGCGTTGGGCACATTGGGCGAGGTAATAGGGATCTACACCGATACAGTGACCACCTACCAAACCTGGGCGAAAAGGAAGAAAATTCCATTTCGTACCGGCTGCTTCCAGCACCGCCTGCGTATCAATACCCATACGGGTAAATATCTTGGAAAGTTCATTTACAAAAGCAATGTTGATGTCTCTTTGTGAATTCTCAATTACCTTTGCAGCCTCAGCCACTTTCATGGTAGGAGCCAAATGGGTACCAGCCGTAATGACAGAAGCATACACCTCATTCACTTTCACACCTATCTCCATCGTTGAACCCGAAGTGACCTTCTTAATATGCTCCACAGTGTGTTGCTTGTCGCCTGGATTGATACGTTCCGGTGAATAACCTGCAAAAAAGTCTTTATTGAATTTCAATCCACTCACCTTTTCCACTACAGGAATACACTCGTCTTCAGTAACACCTGGATAGACCGTAGATTCATACACCACAATATCTCCCTTCGAGATGACCTTACCGACTGTAGTACTAGCTCCATAAAGCGGAGTCAAGTCAGGTTTATTATCTTGATCAACAGGTGTAGGAACCGCCACCACATAAAAATTACAATCCCGAATATCTTCAATACTCGCCGTACACTTAAAACCGCTAGCAATAGCGGATTGGAGTAACTCATCAGATACTTCCAATGTCGCATCATGGCCTGCCATTAAAGCCTTTATCCGCTTTGCGTTCATATCGAATCCCACGGTTTTATATTTCGTAGAGAACAAACGAGCCAACGGAAGACCTACATACCCTAGGCCGATCACACAAATTTTCACTTCCGTATTCATTTTATCTTCTGATTAAATATATTTCCAATACCATTTCACAGCCTCACGCAGACCATCTCGCATACTAAATTTCGGATCGTACCCTAAAAGCGTCTTCGCTTTGTCGATACAAGCTAAAGAGTGAGGAATATCACCTAAACGATTAGGTCCATACAATACCTCTACATCCGCAATCGCCGGATCAAACTCGCTTAAGAACTCTTTCAAATATGAGATCAATTGATTCAATGTAGTTCGTTCTCCAAAAGCTGTATTATACACCTGATTCACCGCTTCGTGATTTGTGGTTGTCATCGCCAGCAGGTTCATTTGGATCACATTATCTATATAGGTAAAGTCACGACTATATTCCCCATCACCATTAATCACAGGACTCTCATGTGCCATAAACTTCTTCACGAATAAAGGAATAACCGCAGCGTATGCTCCAAACGGATCTTGTCGACGACCAAACACATTGAAATAACGCAAGCCTATACACTCCATATTATAGGTCTTGGCAAAAACCTCCGCATATAACTCATTTACATATTTTGTAATAGCGTAAGGAGACAAAGGTTTACCTATCACATTCTCCACCTTTGGAAGAGATCTGCTATCACCGTAAGTGGAAGAACTAGCGGCATACATAAAGCGCTTCACACCTGCATCACGAGCTGCCACTAACATATTCAAGAAACCTGAAATATTGGTCTCATTGGACGAAATTGGATCCTTAATAGAACGGGGAACAGAGCCTAACGCCGCCTCATGAAGTACATAATCTACCCCATCCACCGACTTTTGGCAATCATATAGTTTACGGATATCACCAATGATCAAGTGAAATTGTTTTGGATACAGTTCGAGCAAAGGGAGAATATTCTCTGGTTTTCCGGTGGCAAAATTGTCTAGACAAACCACCTCATACTCTTGTTCAAGTAAATACTCACAAAGGTTAGAGCCTATAAAACCAGCCCCACCAGTAACTAAAACTTTCATATATAAACATTTATACAATCTCTATCTCTTTCACCATACAAAAATCAACAGAATGAAAAATCGAGTATTTCTATCTTAACTAAATTTTAACCAACAATGGAGTATCCCCTCTATTTTTCTACCAGTTATGAGTAAATGGTAAAAATTTGTTTGTTTATTGACTATCGACATAGCACCAGTTCGATATTCTCAAATGTCAGATATAAAAAACTCCTCATCTATTAAAGATTTTATCAAGAACAGTTCCGAGATACCCCAGGCAAATTTACCATGCTGCAACCATCTCCTCCCCCTCATCATTGTCGAAGTGTAAGGAGTTCTTGCATTGGTTGTAAGTTCTACCTAATTGTTAAGATTAGAAACAACAAGGCTATTATTTAGATTATTTATCCAGTTTCTCGTACTCAGAATTCTTACTTATAAACTCCGGTACAATTGATTTCATCACTTTCACAGCTTCCAACTTTTCTACTCGAATAGATAGATCTACCAAGCGTGTAATAAGTATTGATATATCCATAAAATCATATTCTCTCACTTTTGCACGGAAGATTTTAGCATTGTTAGTGGGGAGAGTATTTTCTTTGGTTGCCAGCAACTCTTCATACAACTTCTCACCTGGGCGAAGGCCGGTATATTTTATTTCAATATCTTTTTCGGGGATAAGACCGGCCAGTTCTATCATTCGACGTGCCAGGTCGGCAATCTTTACCGGGGTGCCCATATCAAATACGAAAATCTCATTTCCTTTACCCATAAAAGCAGCTTCCAAAACAAGACGGCAGGCTTCAGGGATTGTCATAAAATAACGGATAATATCGGGATGGGTGACTGTTAAAGGACCTCCTTTAGCCAACTGTTCACGGAAACGGGGAATGACAGAACCGTTACTGCCTAACACATTACCAAAGCGGGTAGTGATAAAACGGGTTTTCCCCGGATGTAGCCCTTTACTTATCGCGATACTCAGACTCTGCACATAGATCTCGGCCAGGCGTTTGGAGGCCCCCATCACATTGGTTGGGTTGACTGCCTTATCGGTAGAGATCATAATAAATTTGTCGGCACCATATTTTACGGACATGTCGGCCATATTACGGGTTCCCTGGACGTTGGTATGTACAGCTTCACAAGGGTTTTCTTCCATCAGAGGAACATGCTTATAGGCTGCTGCATGGAAGACATATTGGGGATGGAAAGTTTTAAAAACACTTTCTACACGGGCAAGCATCCGGACATCTCCCATGATCGGAGTGAAGACAACATCGGGAAAACGATCTGCCAACTCCAAACGAATGGTATGCATAGGTGTCTCGGCACTATCAAACAAGATCAGTTGCTTCAAACCAAATGTACAAAGTTGCCGGCAAAGTTCACTACCGATAGATCCGGCAGCACCAGTAACCATAACGACTTTACCCCCTAATTCATCTGCTATCTCTTTCAGATTGATATTTATTTCATCACGTCCTAACAGGTCTTCGATACGAACCTCCGGTAGATTTCGTAAATTGACTGTCCCTCCTTTTAACTCATCTACGGTAGGAAGCATCAACATACGAACCTTTTTCCGCTCACAATAACGAACCAAGCGTTCACTTTCTGCTTTTACAGCATGATAGTCGGTAAACAAAATAGCCTTGATACCTTTTCGGTTTACCAAACCATTAAATTCCAACTGATCTTTTACCGAATAGACCGGACATCCTCCTATACGGATCTTACTTCTTTTTCCTATTCGTATATACCCTTCAATCTGATAATTATCCGATTGTTTCCAAAGAGAAGTGGCAGGCGAATTAGATACAGCGTCTTCCTCGCTGTAAATCAACAGTCTCTCATTATTAGCCACACTTCTAACTATCATGCTATACATTATTATTAATAAAGCACGAAATATTGTCAGGATGAAGAAGATCAGGAATAAATCAAGCAGACCTCCTAAAAAGACTTGAAGAAAAGATAACGAGTGGATAAAACAGGAAAGGACTACAATCATCAAAGCAGCTTTCACAAAGGAGGCAATAGCAATACGCCCCGTCTCTGTAAAAGTAGAATGACGAATGACACCTTTATAGGTCTGGCAGGAGAGAAAACAGATTGTACTGCATAGGATGGAAAAGAGATTTATATAAATAAACTCATGTACCGGCAGACTTATTTTCAAAATATTGCCAAGGGTCGCAAAAACTAAAAAAGTGGATAAAACCGAGAAAAACAGGTCTATAAAAAAGATTATCCACCGATTAAAGTATTTTTGCTTCGAGAAGAGGATGATAAAATCGCTGATTTTCAACACATTAACACTAGTCATATATCATAAAAATGTTCGTCAGTCCCATAACGGGAATAACGATTATTGCTTGTTTTTCAAAGCCTATATAAAGAAAAGGGTGACTAGAAAAAACGATCGTTTTTTCTAGTCACCCTTTTTCTGTTTAAAATCGTTAATCGCTGATTAACAGATATTTTGTACGAATCAGAGGCATAATATTGATACTTAGGAAAATAATAATTCAGAAAAGGCTTTGATTATTGGATTATAAAGAATACTTTTGCACACGAATAAATGACTAGAAAAAACGATCGTTTTTTCTAGTCATTTCACTTTTATCCTATTAATTATTTGATCTTATTTTTTAATTTATATATGGATAAACGTTTTTAGCTATGCATTTATTTCGGCATCGAAGTTGCCGAAGGGTTCTCCACGATTCCCCATTCTCCGATATTCCGTTCTTTCCGATCGAACGAAACACCGACTTTTATCAGTTTACGATGATCTATTTGATAAGGTAACAGGTATCCTTTATCGTTTATTTGTTGTAAAGCATCTTCTATACTTCCGTCCAACTTAAATTCAAAAACGTAAATGTATTCTCCGGTTTTGACAACTGCATCCGCACGGCCTTTGGCACTACGGACCTCTGCATCACAGAACTGCCCCATCAATTTAAAGATCAGATAAAAGACAACCTGGTAATGACGCTCTGTCTTGTCATTCAATTCATAAGGAAAATCCGCAAAAAAAGCACGCATACGTCGCATAAAAGCATCGACATCGCCGGACTCCAGTTCATGGACAAATTTACCGATATAGAAGCCTCTTGCTTCTTCAGTGATGGAAGAATAGAAAGGAGTGATAAAGTTTAGGAATCCGTAACGCACTTCTTCGTTTGGAAATTCCAGTTTATAGAGTTTAAAACGAGCATCGTATTCTTTGATTGTCAGATATCCGCTTTGATAGATTAATGGGATCGGGTTGTTCCGTTCGGCACGGTATTCGGTAAAAGCCGATGCTTGTGTCTCTACACCATCGATCAAAAGACGAAGGTCGTATTCACTTTTCTTCAATAATTCGACCAAAAAGGTAGGAGTTCCGGTCTGGAACCAATAATCACCAAACTCTCTTTTGTCTAATGCACTTAACGTACTGAAAGGATTAAACACTCCCTCCCGGTTCGGATGAAAGTGGTAGCCGTCGTATTGCTTTACCATCGTTTCAACTGTTTCTTCCCATGTCAGTGACTGCATTTGACCTAGCTGTTCCAATTCGGGACGTAAGTTCGCAGTTAACTCTTGATGTGTTATACCGCAAAGAGTTGCATAATTATAGTCGAGGCTTATATCATTAAGTTGGTTCAAATCACTAAAAACACTTACTTGTGCAAATTTAGTGACACCGTCAGGAATACAAAACGCAGATAACGGTCAGCACTTTTGAGAACGCCATAGAACGCTTTCATCGTACGCCGATAGGCTTCCATCAAAGATTCATTATTAATAGCCTGCAAAAGAGGTTTATCGTATTCGTCGATCAAAACAACTACCTGACGCCCGGTTTGTTCCCAGGCACGACGAATCACTCCCTTGAAGCGAAGCGAAAGCGTTGTTTCATCATTACCCCGTCCATAAAGTTCTTCCCACTGTGTCAGTTGATTGCTCAATAAAGCATCTAATTGTTCAGGTCTGTCAAATTTTTCAGCATTCAAATCAAGATGTAACACAGGATAAGTATTCCACTCCTGTTCTAATTTTTCAATGGCCAAACCTTCAAATAGTTCTTTTTTCCCTTGAAAATAGGCTTCCAATGTAGAGATCAATAAACTCTTTCCAAAACGACGGGGACGACTGAGAAAATAAGGGACTTCACTCGCTACCAAATGATAAACTTGTTCGGTCTTATCAATATACAAATAGTTTCCATTCCGAATCTTTTCGAAACTTTGTATTCCTATCGGTAATTTACGACTCATCATCATACGCTATTTTAACTTTTACCTGGTTGTTGAACAAAGATAAACATTTATCCGTATAAAGCGGAAACAACCAACCAATTAATATCAACTACAACAGAATATCAAAAAAAATCAGCCAAGTAGCTAACCTATATGCTACCTGGCTGATTTTATTTTAAGAATTTCAGATCAAATCCGGAAAGAAAATCATTATTGAGGCATCGGAGCTGCTGAAGGCGGAGGTGTCTTTGTCCCCCACTCTTTATTGGCTCTCGGACCCATTTCAAGTTCAAGCAGGCCGCCTTGGGCGATGTCGCTGTGCTGGAACCAGGGCTGGTTCAGGACTTCCCCGTTCAGTTTGGCCGACTGCACATATTTGTTCTCTTCGGAAGCATTGTTTGCTTTGATCTCAAACGTATTGCCGTTACCCAGGTCGATCTTCACATCGGTAAATACCGGGCTACCTATATTATAGGTAGGCGAGCCGGGAGTAACCGGATAGAATCCCATCTGGCTGAACACAACGAAAGCAGACATACCACCACCGTCTTCATCACCGGGAACGCCCATCACGTCGTTACGGAACCACTGGTTCAACAACGTACGGATACGTTTCTGAGTCTTCCAGGGCTGACCGGCATAGTTATACAGATACGGGATATGCAAACTCGGCTCGTTAGCCATCGAGAACATACCTACGTTGCCGGTATGGTCGGGAAGGAAGGAATAAAAACTCCATTTGGACATACCGAGCGGTTCGTTGAACATGGAATCGAGATCCAAAACGAATGCTTTGTCACCACCGATCATAGAGATCAGGTCGCCGATGTTATGCTGTACGTCCCAACGATACACATAGGCATTGTTCTCATCGTAATAATCGCGGGCACCCAGGCCACCGTCATAACGGTAATCCATCGGTTCGATGAACTTGCCGTCCTTATCCTTCGGATGGAAGAAACGGGTATCGGGGTTGAACAGGTTGCGGTAGTTATAGGATTCGCGCAGGTAATGTTTGGCTTCATCTTCCTTGCCCAGTTCGGCTGCAATCTGCGAGAGACACCATTGGTCGTAGGCTGTTCCCAGCGTAACGGCTACCGGCTGGCGTTTTTCCCAGATAGAGACGTTGGCTACCGTTTCCTTTTCGCCGGGTTTCAATGCGGGGATATAACCGTGTTCCTTATAGAAATCGTCCAACCATCCGGCAGGGGCAGCCGACCAGGGGATCAGGGTTTTCTCTTCGATACCTTTCTTTGAAGCGATATAGGCCTTTTCCAGGTCAAAGCCGCGCAGGCCTTTCTTCCAGGCGTCGATCACGGTGGCAACGGCATGGTTGGAGTTCATACGGCGAGAGTCACCGGTCACTTCCGGGAAGGTCGGCATCCAGTTCGTACCCATCTGTTCCGCCATCAACAGGAAGGAATTGATGATATCGCTCTCACGTTCATTGTCAATCAGGATACGCAACGGATGGGTTGCACGGTAGGTATCCCAGATCCAGTCGTCGGTATAGAACGGACGACCGCCGTCTTCATGGATCTGACCATCGAAGGCACTATAGTAACGGCCGTCTTCGCTCAGGTTGACCGGACGTTCGTAGCAACGGTATAAAGAGGTATAGAATACGGTCTTGTCGTCGTTGGTTCCGCCTTGCGTCTGGATTTTGCCGAGGGCATCGTTCCAGTCGTTGCGGGCGATCTTGGCTACAACATCCACATCGTAGGCGGCGATCTCACGTTCGAGGTTCTTCTTTGCCTGGTCTTCGCTGATGAAGGAGATACCGTAGCGCACACCGAGTTTCTTCACGTCATTCCCGTAAGAAAGGACAAGGGCAGCGTCTTTACCTTCTACCGATGTTTCACCGTATTTCACGGTGTTATCTCCCAATACGCCACATTGTTGCGGAGCTTTGTCTGTTTCGGCATAGAGATAGACTTTCGTCTTCCGGTCTACGAACTGGTAACCGCTGACGCTCTTTCCATCGCTCTTCAACTGTCCGTTACGGCTGTTGAAGATCAAGTAGGCAGGCCCTTCTCCTTCAAAAGTGATGCCATAGACGGCACTCTGATGCGAAGGGGCGAAGTCTACATCTATATTATTATCGTCCAGATATACCTGGTAACGATACGGATAGATCTTCTCATGGTCATAGCTGTAATTGATAACCGGCTTCAATCCGGATTCTTCTCCCTGATACGGGCTCAGATTAAAAGCAGAACTTCCGCGGTGGCTGGTTACGATAACCGGCAACCCGCTCAACATATCACCTGTAAAATCGGCACGCTCCGGATAGACACGGAGCATACTGTTAGGTAAATGTACGGTCGGATAGGTAGGCACCAGCAAGTGACTGATGTTTCCCATATAGGGATTGACATAGTCTACCGGGCTTTTCTGCTCCGACGGGAGACCTCCTCCGGCAGCGCAGGAGGCCAGTAAAAAAGCTGAAGCCAGCAAGGCAACAGATGTCTTGATTTTTTTATTCATCTTTTTTCTGATATAAAGTTTATAAATTATTATTCGGCCGACTTAGGACGGTTTTCCGGTGCCGCACCAAACTGCTTGTTCGGTGTGTTTCCCATAACAAACGTCAGGTTCCCGCCTTTCATGATGTCATCATACATTATATATGACTTCTCGTAAGGCTGTCCGTTCAATGTAACCGATTGGATATAAATATTGTTTTTATTGTTATTCTGAGCTACAATATCAAATGTCTTACCTTCTTTCAAACGTACCGAAGCCTTCTCAAACAAAGGACTGCCGAATACAAATACGCCATTTGAAGGATTCACCTGGTAGAATCCCAAGGCTGACATTACATGCCAGGCAGACATTTGTCCGCAGTCTTCATTACCGATGACACCTTCCGGCTGGTCCGTATAGAACTCATCCTGGATAAAGCGAACCTTCTCGGCCGTCTTCCACTGTTCGCCGGCATAAGGATACAAATAAGCGACATGATGGCTCGGTTCGTTACCATGGGCATACTGGCCGATCAGGCCGCTGATATCGCTGGATGCCCCCTCTCCCATGTCACCTTCAACAAGGAACAAAGAGTCGAGTTTTGAAATGAAAGCGGCATCGCCTCCCAGTATGTCGATCATGCCTTCCGGATGCTGGGGTACAAAGAATGTATATTGCCAGCCTGTTCCTTCCGTAAAATCGCCTACCCCGTGTATGGAACGGAAAGGATCATACGGCGTACGCCAGCTACCGTCGTCCATCTTCGGACGGACAAAGTTGATGTCCTTATCGAAATACTGCGCATAATATTTACCTCTTTTCAGGTAATTGTCATAATCATCTTTCTTACCCATTTTCTTTGCCATCAATGCAATGCCCCAGTCATCAGCAGCATATTCCATGGCGATGGAAGTCGCTTCATGCACTTTATCACAGGGGATATATCCTTTTTCCAGTACATAAGGCACGGCATTCTGTTTTTTGTTGGTAGCTGTTCCGGTCATCGCCTGGAAAGCACGTTCCGGATCAAAACCCTTGAAACCTTTGAGGTAAGCATCAGCCACAATAGGCACAGAGCTATATCCCGGCATACAATTCGTTTCGCCTCCTATCAGATGCCAGATCGGTAATTTACCCTGCTGGTCGTAGATGCTTAGGAAAGAATTGACGATATCGTCTACTTTCTCCGGCGCAATAAGGGTGTAAAGCGGGTTCAGAGTACGGTAGGTGTCCCACAGGGAGAAAGTAGAATAGTTCGTCCAGTTGTTATTGGAATAGATCTTATCATCCTGTCCGCGGAACTCGCCGTTCACATCACAGTACAATGTCGGGGCAATGAACATGTGATAGACAGAAGTATAAAATATCTTTTTAGCCTTTTCGTCCTGTGTATCTACAGCGACGCAAGCCAACTGGTCGTTCCATTTCTTCCGGGCATCCTGATGAACCCGGTCGAAATCCCAATGCGATAATTCTGCCTGCATATTCTTCAAGGCATTTTCACAGCTGACAGAAGAAATAGCCACCTTTGCCGATACATTTTCAGGATTGTCTTTAAAGGTAACAACCCCTTTTACTCCTTCGCCGGTCAACTCATCGTTACCGGCCGGGGCGTCATCGTTGAAAACCTGCAAAGAAGCAACCGGCTGGTCAAACTGCATGGTGAAGAATACTTTATGCTGCGGACTCCATCCATGAGAGAAACGGTAACCTTCCAAGGTGTATTCGTCCTTCTTTTTCAGATAAGTCTCGTAAGAGCGATCGCCGTTCCCTTCTTTCAGGTTGATCAGCAGATGCCCCGGTTTGCCCTTCGGGAAAGCATACCGATGCAGGGCGACACGTTCGGTTGCCGTCAGTTCCGCCTTCACGCCGTTATCCATCAGCAAAGAGTAGTATCCCGGAGAAACCGCCTCATTCTCATGTTTGTAGTAAGAGGAACAGGCACCTTCTATATTGTCCTGTTCACCGCGTGCCGTACGGACTTCTCCGGTAAACGGCATCACAAGGATATCGCCCAGGTCGGCACAACCGGTACCGCTCAGATGCGTATGGCTGAAACCGATAATCACGCTGTCGGAATAATGATAGCCCGAACACCAGTCCCATCCTTTATGAATATTCTGCGGCCCAATCTGTACGGCCCCGAAAGGCACGCTGGCACCCACAAATACATGGCCGTGTTCACCTGATCCGATATAAGGATCCACATAAGATACATAGTCTGTTATTTTCTCTGTCTTCTCCGGTGCCTGGCAGGAAAAGACGAAAGATGCCAGGCATATAGCTACGCCTGACATCATCCATTGTTTGTTTAATTTCATCTTAGTATTCAATTCAGTATTTATTTTTTCTTCTTTTCATCCACTGAGAATGAATAAGGGAAGTCTTCCGGGTTAACACCTCTGTTCAGGTTGGGTTTGTCGCCCATCTTAAAATCGAGGACACCGCCTTTCAGCAGTTCGTTGTGGTCGAGATAGTTCTTGGTATAATTGACGCCGTTGAATGACATCGACTCGATATAGATATTCTTGTCGCTGTTTTCGGGAGCGTTGATCACCAGGTTCTTTCCATTCTCGAAATGCAGTGTTGCCTTCTTAAACAACGGGGCGCCCAACACATACTGCGTAGTACCCGGAGCCACCGGATAGAATCCCAGGGCTGAGAATACATACCAGGCGGAAGTCTGGCCGTTGTCTTCGTCACCGCAATAACCGTCAGGTGTCGGAGTATACATCTTATTCATTACGTCACGTACCCAGTACTGCGCTTTCCAAGGTTGTCCAGCGTAGTTATACAAGTAGATCATATGCTGGATCGGCTGGTTGCCATGTGCATAGTTACCCATGTTCATGATCTGCATTTCGCGGATCTCATGGATTACCTGTCCGTAGTAACTGTCGTCGAACAATGGCGGAACGGCAAAAACAGAATCAAGCATCATCACAAAAGAGTCTTTGCCACCCATCAGGTCGATCAGTCCCTGCGGATCGTGGAAGACAGACCAGGTATAATGCCAACTGTTGCCTTCGGTGAAAGCATCCCCCCACTTCAACGGAGAGAACGGTGACTGGAAAGTGCCGTCGGCATTCTTTCCGCGCATCAGTTTACTTTCCTTGTCATACAGATTCTTATAATTCATGGCACGTTTAGCATACAGGTCGAGTTCTTTCTTCGGGCGGCCCAGTTCTTTGGCGATCTGATAAATACACCAGTCGTTATAAGCATATTCCAGTGTACGGGCTGCGTTTTCATTGATCTTGACATCGTAAGGCACATATCCCAGTTTGTTGTAATACTCATGTCCCAGACGACCGGTGGAAGACACTGTCGGGTGTACGTTTTCCGTTCCGTGGATCAGGCCTTTGTACATCGTTTCCAGGTCATCGACCTTTACACCCTTCATATAAGCATCTACCAGGATGGAAGCCGAGTTGTTACCCACCATGCAACCACGGTGTCCCGGACTTGCCCATTCGGGGAAGAAGCCGCTTTCCTTATAGGTATTGATCAGACCTTCCTGCATTTCCTTGTTCATAGACGGATACATCAGGTTCAGGAACGGGAACAGGGCACGGAACGTATCCCAGAAACCGGTATCGGTAAACATATATCCCGGCAGAACTTCACCGTTGTACGGACTGTAATGAACTACATTTCCGGCTGCATCGATCTCATAAAACTTACGCGGGAAAAGCAATGAACGGTACATGCAGGAATAGAACGTACGGTACTGGTCCAATGTTCCGCCTTCTACCTCGATCTTGCCCAAGACATCGTTCCAGGCTTGTTTGCCTTTAGAAACCAGGGTATCGAAATTATCATTACCCAATTCTTTCATATTTACAGCAGCCTGGTCGAAACTGATGAAGGAAGAAGCCACCTTGGCCTGAACGATCTCGCCTTTCTTCGTCTTGAAACCGATCACGGCACCCACATGGCTGGAAGTTTGTTCTTTCGAACCTTCTTTCAGCGTGTTGTCGGCAAACGTCGCTTCGTAGGTAAAAGGTTTATCGAATTCGATAATAAAGTAGTTCTTGAAGTTCTCAGGAACACCGCCGCTATTCTTGGTAGAGTAACCGATAATCTTGTTTTCTTCCGGGATGACTTTGATATAAGAACCGTTATCCAACGCGTCTACCACTATGTAAGAATGATCGTTTTCCGGGAAGGTGAAACGGAACAGAGCGGCACGGTCGGTCGGAGTCAGTTCCGTTATCACATCGTGATCGGCCAGATAGGCTTTATAATAATAAGGTTTCACCACTTCACTCTTATGGGAGAACCAGCTGGCACGTTTATCCTGGTCAAATTCAGGAGCGCCCACAACGGGCATAATGGCAAACTGTCCGTAATCGTTGATCCACGGACTTGGCTGGTGGGTTTGTTTGAATCCACGGATTTTATTTGCGGTATATACATACTGCCATCCGTCTCCCATCTTTCCTGTTTGGGGAGTCCAGAAGTTCATCCCCCAGGGACGGGCAATGGCGGGATAAGTGTTTCCTGTCGATAGTTCAAAGCTCGATTGAGTTCCCATCAACGGCATTGCATACTCTACCGGGTCAAAGGCGTCGTTACCGGGAGCTGCCATAGCTGGCTTTCCAATCCAGGCCGTCATCGCGACCAAAGCAATAGCCAATACATTTTTCTTATTCATGTTTTCTTATTTTGGGTTGAATTTACAAGTTTAAATGAAGCCAAATCATCAAATTCATTATTCACACAAAGATAAAGACAATCCGGAAGAGAAAGAATACAAATATCTTTAATTCATATACAAAATCACATAAAGGGACTCTTTTTAAGGGAAAATGAAGTCCAAACCTAGTCTTCGGTACATAAGCGACCTTGTAATCTTAATACTTCCAGGCTAAATTTCTGTCTGACAGGAGCTGTTCCTGATCAGTTGCCTATAAAAACTGTAGCCGACACTGTCGGCAAAATAAACGACAGTGTCGGCAAAGTTTTCGACAGCGTCAACAATATTACCGACAGCGTCGGCAACAGATTACATCGGCAAGCAAATGCAATCAGACGCCATGTCATCACGATTACTTCGAAGAGTAACCGGAGTTTTGAGTCAGGCGGGGATTACGCTGCATTTCATTTACTGAGATCGGCCATAGCAGGTCGGTTTCCTTAAACGTAGCACCGGAAGCATTCTGAGCTCCTATCAAATCTACATAATATACCCGGCCAGCTTCTGTTTTGGAGATCACCGGGAATTTGCCTGTACGCACGCAATCATCCCAGATCTTGTATTCCAGCGGGAACTCACGCAAACGTTCGGTCCAGCAGGCTTCGATAAATGCCTGTTTCGACAGCTTCTGCAAATCGGCGGCAATCTGGCCGGCTGTTTTACCTTCCATATCGGCACGGGCCTGCACCTGTGCCAGATATCCGGCAGCTTCGGCCGTGACTCCCTGGCTTTGGACAATGGACTCCGCTCCGTCCAGCAAGGCTTCGGCGTAGCGGAAGATATTCCAGTCTTTTGTGCCCTTACCTGTACTCAGCAAAGCGTCTTCATCATAATAATACCAGCATCCGGCATTCTTGGAAGACCAGGTCGCTCCTGTGTTCGGGTTGGTGTATTCCCAATGGAAGAACTGGTTCTGCTGAACGCGCAAATCGTTCTTGTCATACACATTCAGAAATTCATCAACAGGGCCGTAGACACGTTCGAAAATCGAATAGGTACCAAATACGGACACGGCACTTGAATTAAAGGCATATGTAGGGAACCAGTCGCTTGTATTCACTGCATTGTCGTATTCCTGGGCATAGATCACTTCGTCGAGATCATCGGTCGAACGCAGCTTGTTGAAAGCACTGTTCATCTTGAGGTCGTCATTCTGAATCAGCTTATGGGGCGAGTCAATCACTATTTTTGCATACTGGGCGGCATCGGCATATTTACCCTGCTGCATATACACGGAAGTCAGCATCATAGCGGCGGCATACCGGGTGATCCGGTGAGAGTTGTCGGCAAATTTTGCAGCCGGCAACACATCGGTCGCCTCTTTCAGGTCGGCTTCGATCTGGGCGTAAATGGTTTCGGTTGCCGTTCGTTCAAGTTCCATATTCTCTGCAATAACATAAGGTTCCGTATAGAAAGGAACTGCTCCGAATGTTTTCACCAGATAGAAATAATTGAATGCACGGAAGAACTTGGCCTCCCCGATCAAGCGGGTCGATACCGCCTCTTCCATCTTTATATCCGGAATACTTTTAATGGCTGCGTTTGACACGTTGATCGCTTTATAACAGGCATCCCAGATTCCGTCCATCGTTCCTGAGATTTGCATGGTGTATTGCTGGCGGTTCAATTCGCGGGAATACTTACAAACGATCTCCTGCCCTTCATAGCTGTTCAGAAAATAACCAGTGAGCAGTCCGGTAATGGAGGCAAAACTTCCGACATAAGCACTCGGCGCCGATGCTATCTGCCGGATAGCACCTGTACGGTACAAATAGTTGACGTTGGCCAATGCCTGCGCTTCCGTTGTATAATAACCGACAGTAGTCAGCTGGCTTTTAGGCTTTTCATCCAGAAAATCACTACATGCCGTAAAGCTGAACAGTCCGGCACATAAAATCGCGGTTGTCAATATCTTTTTCATATTTTAATCGTCTTAATTAGTTAAATGAATCAGAAAGTCACATTAACACCGAAAGTAAACGTACGTGCTCTCGGATAAGAGAAGAAAGTCATGTTCTGACCGAACTTGCCGGCTCCCTTGTCCGTCGAGCTGGTTTCGGAAGTCGATTCGGGATCGTAGCCCAGGAAATCCTTAGAGACAATCTGGAACAGGTTATTACCACTAGCATACAGGCGCAAACCGGACAAACCGAGTTTCTTGATGGCATTCTTTTCAAATGTATATCCTATCTGCAACATATTGCAACGCAGATAAGAACCGTTGGCAACCCATTGAGAGTCGGTTGTCGTATCCTGACCGGCATGTTTTTCTCCGTTATGGTCGCCGCTTTGCAGATAGATCATCTGCTGCATGGTTCCCGGATTTGTTCCGTCATAGGCATCATACAGGATATTCTTCAAGCCGTTGGTTATACCGAAACGGTCATAAGTTGAATGGAAGAAACGCTGCAACGTTTCAACGCCCCATACAAACTGCAAATCCAGTGTAAGATCAAAATTCTTGTAAGAGAAATTGTTGATCCAGCTACCCGTCCAATCCGGTAATCCTTTACCGATGATCTCTTTTTCGGAAGAGCGTTTTGCACGACCTACCTGATTCTTTTCGCAATTGCCGGCTTCAAAGTCTTCTATCGTATAAACGCCGTAACGTTGCAGGCCATAGAAGCTACCCATACTTTCTCCGACACGCAGGATACTGCCGCCGTTTACCCAATCGTACAGATAAACATCGGCATCGGTATCACCCAGAGCAAGGATCTTATTTTTGTTATAGTTCAGGTTTACTACTGAGTTCCAGTTGAATTCTTTACTACGTACCGGAGTTGCATTCACCATCAAATCCATACCCTGGTTTCTTACTGCTCCGATATTTTTAAAGATCGTGCTGAATCCTGTTGAGTGAGGAACCGGGCAGTCCAAAAGCAAGTCGGTCGTTTTCTTGTTATAATAAGCGATATCCAGGTTCAAACGGTTCTCGAAGAAGCCGATATCGAAACCGATATCAAACTGCCCTGTCTTTTCCCATTTCAGATCCGGGTTCGACATGGTCTTGATATAAGACCAGGGAGCACGTTTACCGTCGATCAGATG
Organism: Parabacteroides caecihominis; assembly: GCF_023656785.1. NCBI lineage: Bacteria > Pseudomonadati > Bacteroidota > Bacteroidia > Bacteroidales > Tannerellaceae > Parabacteroides > Parabacteroides caecihominis. The sequence goes on along the minus strand of NZ_JAMOKS010000036.1, from coordinate 26,726 downwards.
CGTTCCGGCATCCGTCTTTCCCAACGAATTGTACGGGCCGATTTCAGAGTTACCGGTCAACCCATAACTGGTGTGCAGTTTCAGGTTGCTTATCACTTCGCTGTCGGACAGGAAATCTTCCTGAGAGATATTCCATGCCAGACCGGCAGACGGGAAAAAGGCATATTTATTGTTATCTCCGAATTTGGAAGAACCATCAACACGGCCGGTAACGGTTGCCGAGTAACGGTCTTTATAGGTATAAGCCAAACGCAGAAAATAAGAGTTCATAGCCCAACGTTCCCAACTTGATTCCGGACTGCCTGGATTGGTTCCGACAGCCATGTTGTTATCTTCGTAGAAGTCGTCAGCAAAACCTTCCGTACGGGATTTGTTCCAACGCTGTGTGCGTTCCTGCCAGGATAAACCGGCCATGGCGTTTATACGGTGATCGCCGAATACTTTGCTGTAAGTCAGATAAGTTTCTTCCTGCCAGTAGAGTGAGTTCCAGTTCTGGTATTCAGCCCAACCGTTAGGCATGGAGATATTATTCAGGGAAATGGAAGAATATCCCCTATAGGTTGCATTATGGCTGTCGATACCGAACTGGGTCTTCAAGTCCAGGCCGTCCATCAGATGGAAAGTCAGCGCAGCATTACCGAATATCTGCGTATTATATCGCATACGTTTCTGCAAGTCCAGGATCATAGCCGGATTGGACATACCCTCCAGACCGAAATAATTGCTTTCGCTCAAAGAAGTGGTGCTTGTCGTATAATCACCGTTGGCATCATAGACCGGCAGCCAGGGAACCATCTCGATCATGGTACGGCGGGCATCCTGTCCGCCGCCGTCTTCCGGAGTATAGCGTCCCCATGTATGGTTAACCAACAGGTTAACAGCCGTAGACAACCAGGGAGTCGGATTGGCATCGTAAGCGACCTTGGCATTCAGACGTTTGTTATACGTATTATTAACAATACCCTGCTGGTCGGTATAATTCAGGAAAGCACCCATAGAAGAGTTCTTGCCGGCCTGCTGTATGTTTATCTGATGGTTATGTGAAACAGCCGTACGGGTAGCTTCATCCTGCCAGTCAGTATCATACAAAGGATTACCGTTTTCATCGAAATAGTTACGGTCATGGAACCAATAGGAACGGTCCAACGACCAGTCTTTCCCCATATAGGTATTCTCATTCTCCAACCCTTTCATGAAAGTGTCTACCCATTCCTGCGAATTCAGCAAGTCCATCTTACGGGCAATATGACTGACGCTGACCGACCCCTGATAGCTGACAGAGGTTCCTTCGCCGTCTTTCTTTCCCCGTTTGGTTGTGACCATAATAACTCCGTTGGCACCACGTGCACCGTAGATGGCAGCAGCAGAAGCGTCTTTCAACACTTCCATGGATTCGATATCATTCGGGTTAACCAGTCCGAAGTCTTCCATCACGACACCGTCCACTACATATAACGGTTCGGAAGAAGAGTTGATAGTAGCCATACCACGGATAATGACACGGTTCGCATAGGCTCCCGGCTGGCTGGAGTTCGAGAAGATATTGACACCGGAGACTTTACCGCGCAGGTTATCCAACGCGCTGAAGTTCTGATTCTTTGTCAGTTCCTCTCCTTTGGCAACTCCGATAGACCCTGTTACATCCGATTTGCGCATTGTTCCGTAGCCGACAACAACGACTTCATCCAGCGCCTGTGTATCTTCTGTCAGCACAGCACTGACGGTCGACTGGCCGTTTACCGGAACTTCGCGGGTCAGATAGCCGATATAAGAGATCACCAATACCGCTTTATCCGGAATCTCCAGGGAGAATTTACCGTCGACATCCGTGATCGTACCGTTGGTTGTTCCTTTCACTACCACATTGGCACCGATGACAGGCTCTCCGGACGAATCGGTTACCGAACCGGTTACTTTCTTACCTTGCTGCTTGATAGAAAGCAAACTGTTCTTCGTCAGTACAATATAATCATTCTCAAAAGCGAACTTTACTTCCGAGCCTGCAAAAGCGTCATTCAGGTATTGGGCAACGGATTTACTTCCAGCTTTTACAGGAATAGTTTTATTTACATCTACTTCATTTTTACTATAGACAAACAGATAATCTGTCTGCTGTTCAATCTGATCTATAAAATTAGCGATAGTCATATTCTTTCCGCTCATATTCACTTTCACGTTTTGCGAACTAGTCTTTGAAGCAAAGGAAGAGAATACACAAAGGGAAAGCAGAATGGCTGAAATTCTCATAACATTTAGAATTTTCGGTTCTTTTTTCATAACTTTGTATTGTTTATTTGTTAATACTTAATTACTTTGATTACGTGTTAGCATGCGGCCGAATGGATGCGGGAACGTCTTTCGGCCGTTTTTTTATTCTTTATATTTCCATAGGCAAATGATGATTTAAAGGTTGAACATATTTTATTCTCTCAGTCTTTATCGTATTATAATATTATTGTTTTCTTCATCTTTAATATAAGTGAAATAATAGACTTTCCGCAATGTACGGAGTGCACTTTCCACCCCATCCCTCTGCCGGAATTTTCCACTAAACTTATATTTCATGAGCTTGCTGTTATTGACCGTTATCACAATATCATAATATAATTCAAACTTCTTTATTATGTCTTCAAACGGGACGTCATCAAAGGCATAAATACCTTCTTTCCACAGCAGAAAATCGGTATTGCCCATAGGGCGTTTCACTAATTTATTATCCTTTAATTCCACACATTCGTTTGGATTCATAAACAGCGCCTTTTCCTCGTTCATACGTTCATATACTTTCACCGAACCTTCCAGCAATGCCGTATTAAATTCTTCCCGGCCTTTATAGGCAAACACATTGAACTTCGTTCCCAGGACTTTTATATCCAGTTTCTCCGTTGACACCACAAAAGGTTTATGTTCATTATGTTCAACATCGAAAAAGGCTTCCCCGTCCAGTTCCACTTTACGTTCTTCACGGGCAAAATGATTCGGATAGCGGAGCGTGGAACGGGCGTTCAACCAGACAGTCGTTCCGTCGTGCAGTTTCACCATCGCCCGTTGTCCGGACGGGGTCGTAAATTCCTCGTAAGTGACCATTTCTTCTGCCGGTTCCCGGTCATTCATGACCATCCAGGTCGAGAGAATTGTTATACAAATGGCAGCGGCATAACCGGCAGCATGTTTAATGATATGTATCGGATAACGCTTTTTCCTGCAATGGGTCTGTTTGAAAGCGGCTAATTTATCCACAGCCTCAAATTCGTCATTTTCATTTGGTAACCAGGAAGATAAAGCATACAGGTTCTGTACAGAAGAAAAGTCTTTCCTCAACTTCTCATCTGTCTGGATCATCGAGAATAACAACTTTCTTTCGGCTGCCGTTATTTCTCCTTCAAAGTATTTTGTTATTAAAATGTGCATTTTCCGGCTTTTATACAAGGAGAGCGTTTCAAAAGCGGTTTCCTCCTAAAGCCGTTGTACAAATAAATATTATTTAACATCTAAAAGAAAGAGTAGCAGGGGCAAATAGTCCTTCAACTCTACACGGAGTTTTCTCAGGGCAATGGTCATCTGGTTTTCCACCGTACTTACGGTTAAGTTAAGTTCATTGGCTATCTCACGGTTTCTCTTTCCTTCGATACGGCTTTTAAGAAATACCTGCCGGCAGCGTTCCGGAAGTTTATTGATTGCCGTCATCAGAATTTGTTCTATTTCTTCATCGGAAGTAAAAGAGTAATTCAATAATTCAAGGGCGGTTAACTTCGCACTAAGCTCCTGTTTATATTCATCTGCTATTACCTTGTGCCTGAGGTAATCCAGGGATTTATTTTTAACCAGAGCGAAAAGATAAGAGACTAAACTGATCTGTATATCCAACACTTCCCTCTTTTCCCACAACAGGAGAAAAACATCCTGTACTATATTCTCCGCATCTTCGTCAAACAATACATATTCTTTAGCAAAACGGAACATACGGGAATAATATAGAACATAGATTTTGTCAAAATTATTCCGTACATCTTTCAGCAAAATATCTGTATTTTCCACTTGCATTTTTATATCAGGAGTTACTATTCTTTACAGAATACCATAGACATGAATGTTATAATCACAGCAAAGATATAAAAGATACTTTCACGGCAATAAAGTTCAGGTAAGAAATATTTATTTACCAAACGTATCAAGGGGAATAATAAAAAAATGCCACTTATGAAAATCCTTTATTACAGAAGGATAGTTTCATAAGTGGCATTGCTTTATCTTACAGATAGATTACCAGGAAAGTTTTATAAACTTATTCTCCCAGGGGACAAAGTCGGTTGTTGCATTTCCGGCAACCGGGTCTCCCACTACATCACAAACAGTGACTTTCGTAAAGTTGACCTTATCGGAAGTAACGGCAAATTTAGCCGATTTTCCTGCAATCTCACGCAACTGAAGCATCACGGCGTTTTCTCCTTCAACAGGTTTCATATTCACCAACAACAAATTGTCGGATGAGATATTGAACACGGAAGCAGGAGATACGACTTTGCTTCCCTTCGCTCCCGCCGGCAATACGCGGGTCAGGAACGGGATGCGGTTCTCCCAGGCAAAACGGGTGGCATAACCAATCGAGTTGTCTTTGCTTGAATTGATAAAGTAACTCCATTGCAGTTCACCCATCTGGTCGGCATTGAAATTGGTTACCCAATAGTTGTTCATCGGCCAGGAATACATATTGGTGGACTGGGGAACAGCACCAGCCTTATAGCGTCCGGTGTTGATTGCCCCGAACTGCATCAATGGTATTTCAGGGCTGCCCATCACTACCTGCGATTCGCTGTTACGCGCCGTAGCAAAGTTCTGGACGGTGTACCAATCGTTCGATGAACCGGGAATCTGGTCTACACCCGCTTCGATCGTTCCGCCGGGAACATCCAGGAAAATCTTACCCTGATTCACCTCAAACGGGAAAGAGATATAGACAGCTTCAGGATCGGTAATGGCTTTTTTACGCAGACGGTAAACAATATCGATCTTCTTTGTCACATTGAATACACGAAACTCGACCATCAGGTTGTTCGGTTCACGACCGGCAACAGTCTCGCCACGGAAACGATACGTATCCCAGATCGCTCCCTTTTCGTAACGCTCGAAACGAATCCGTTCGGGACGGCGGCGAAGGAATTGCGGTGCGCGGTACTGTTCCATCGGATGACGGCTGTCGATGATCTCGTAGATAAATTCGCCCAGCTCCCACTCGGCATTCGGGGTGGTCAGCTCCTTGTTCAGTTCCTTGTCGAACAGTTTACTGATGGTTCCCTTGCGAGTATTGAAGTCGATGGCATACCAGGGATTCTCGACATGAGCATTCTCCAATTTATCAGCCAATTGCACGGCAGGACGAGGCTCGTCTTTCACCTTTATATAATATTGGGCATACCCGAAGGCAGGTACGTCTTTCACGTAAAGCGACCAGTAAGTACCGTCCGAACGGCTTTCCGCCGGTTGCGCAGGAATGATATTCCCGGAGGCATCCACTATTTCAAAGGCTTTCTCGCGAGGTAATATCTGGTGATCGATATACACTTTGGCTATACCGCTATACGCCCAGTTCAACGTATTGAAGACAGCCACCGAGGGATATTCAGCTTTCGGAACAAACGACTGCAATAATCCCATCGTCACTTCTCCCAGCAAACCGGAATGACGGTAAGCCTCCCAGGCATACGATTGTTTCAGGGAACGCTGCTCCCAGGTTTCCTTGCAATAGGCATCACGGACGCTTTCGCTGTAACCGAATGTATGTTCATCATAAAACAGCAGGGCCTTGTTGATGTCGTATATCTGGTTACCGATCTGAGCAGGAAGTTTGGCTCCCAGCATACCGGCAAAAGACAGGCCTGCCTGATTGGCGATAATGTCCGAATGGGTGATACGGGAAATAGCCGCTTCACGGGCACCGGAAGCAAAACCGTCTGTCCACCAGTCGGGCCATGCGCCACGGATGGTCTGTATCTTATCGGCATAGTTCGATTCCACCTCTTTGATGAACTCGCTAGCCACAGCTGTACGTATTTTAGGCCATTCATATTTCTCATTCCATTTCATCAACATCTCGCAACTCTTTGTCGAAGGAGGTGAATTATCCGTGAAATAACCGGAATGCTGGGCAGCAACGATATCGTACGGATAGTTTTTGGCTTCCATCTCTCCTAAATAATTCAGTACACGTTCCTCGAACTGTTCGAAGTTATCAGTATGGATGCCAAAGAAGTTACCCATATTATAATGTTCGGCACGATAGGCCAATACCTTCTTTCCCGAAGGCGATTGCCACCAAAAAACAGTCGGATAATCGAAACAAATCAAGGCACGATGACCGTGTGTTCCCATATTGACATATTTCACACCTGCATCGGCAAAAAATTCGGTGAAGCACCAACCGATACCGTTCACATCGTTCTGCATAGCGACTTCCGCTTTCATTCCAGCTTCACGGAAGGCCTTCAACGGGTAAAGGGAGGCGGCCAATGTCTGTTCGTCGGGCAGTTCGTCGAAGTTCAGATACATGGCAGCCAGTTCGATGCGTCCTTCGGCTACCCGCTTTTTCAGACGGGCGATCTGTTCGGCAGGGCGGCATTTCAGGTATTCGCTAACGGCCCAGGCAATTTCGCAGGTCCAGCGGAACTTGGCAAAGTCGGGGTAATTATCGGTAGCGTCGCAATAGTCGAGAGCATAGTCGATGTAGCGGAGATGTTCTGCCAGGATTTCAGTTTGCGAACGGGTGTAGCCAATATCGGTATGCGTATGCTGCACCATATTCATCTGCCAGTGACGGACAGGTTTTACTTCCACCCGGATAGATTCTTGTTCCTTACCGACAGTTACTGTCAGAGGCAACTGCACGGCAGACTGTACCTGCGGTATCTCAAAAAAGAAGGGATTCGGCCCGTCATTCAATTTCACTTTCCGGGACTGATCGCCCAGGGTAATCGTTGCATTGGCGGAGGCTCCTTCGTGTTTTACCGTAACCCGTACTTTCTGTACCGGGCCTTTCGCTGTTTTATACAAAGCGGGAAAGAGATGCGTCTCGATCCCCGGCGGAGCGGTCGAAGCGCTCCAGACAAAGGATGACATGGCAAACAATGCCAGCCCTGTCAGGAATAAGGTTTTAAGCGTTTTCATAAGCATCTATTTTTTATCGATTCTAAAAGAGATTATACAAATATAAAGGATGCAAAGCATGAGGATAGACAATCCGGCAACCTGTCCGAAACCGTCGGCTACAATTCCCATCAACGGCGTTATCAAGGCACCACCGGATACTCCCATGATCATCAGGGCGGATATTTCATTTGCCCGTTCCGGCTTGTGCTGAAGGGCGTATGAGAAGATGATCGAAAAGACATTCGCACACGCCAACCCTACAATAACGATCATAACAAACATGCTCCACATATCCGGAACCAGCAACAATAAGACAAATGCCGCTATCGCAACAAACATGCTATATTTCAGGAAGCGGGCACCGGAGAGCTTCGCCAGCAGGAAAGCTCCGGCAAACGAGCCGATCGTACGGGCGGCAAAATAAAGGCTGGTACCTAGTCCGGCTTCGGAAACGGGCATACCTGTCCGTTCCATCAGCAACTTGGGGATAGTAGTGTTCAAGCCGACATCTATGCCGACAATAAAAAGGATCCCCAGGAACAGGGATACGATATATTTATCCTTGAACAGGGATAAGGTGGTAGCAAAGGTAGCCCCGGCCTCTTCCAGCTTTTCCTTTCCCGGGATCGTGGAGATCAGCCAGATCGTAGAGATCAGTGTCGTTACTGCGTAAACAAGGAATATCAATTTCCAGTCACCCCAGAAAGAGGCAGCCGCCCCGGCAATGATCGGGCCGAGGAAAGAGGAAATCGACTTGATAAATTGCCCCAGAGTCAGGACACTCGTAATACGGTCCGGACTAACCACATTAGCCACCATCGGATTCAGGGAAACCTGTAAAATAGTATTACCGATCCCCAATAAGGCAAAGGCCAGCAGGATACAGGCAAAGTCATAAAAGAACAAAGGCAGCAACATCGCCAGGGCTGTAACAGCCAACGCGATGACCACCGTGTTACGTCGTCCGACCTTTCCCATCATGACTCCTGTCGGAATAGAAAACAGGGCGAACCAAAGGAAAACCATCATCGGAATCAGGTTTGCCAATGTATCAGACAATGAGAAGTCTACCTTTACATAGTTGGTTGCTATGCCGACAACATCTGCAAAGCCCATCACAAAGAAACCGAAGAGGATGGGGTAAATGGCTTTCGAATTTTGTTTATTCATGGTATGTATTGTTTTTTCAATAATCATTGTATGTATCTACCGGCTGATTCCCCATGTCCAGTTCCAGACGTCCTCCGGCTGCAATTGTTTCAAAAGGAATGCGGGTAGCCGGATAGACTTTACCGTTCAAACGGTACTGCTGAACGTAATAGTTTTCTTTGCTGTTGTTCTTTGCTTCGATAACAAATTCTTTTCCTTTATAATATTTATTATTCAGCTGAATCGTTATTTTATCGAATACAGGGCTGCCCAAAGCAAAAGAAGGTTGCAGGTCTGTCAGTCCTTTGACATCGAATAGTCCCAGGGAAGCGATCGCATACCAGGCACCCAACTGCCCCTGGTCTTCATCCTGCCCATAACCGTAACCATGAATACCGTCCGTTCCATAGAACTCGTCCAGAATGGCACGTACCCATTTCTGGGTCAGCGAAGGACGTCCTGCCTCGTTGAACAGCCAAGAGATATGGAGGCAAGGTTGGTTGCCATGATTATACAAAGTTTGCAGACCGGCAAAGGCTCCGACTTCTGTGCCACCGCTGAAGATCAGCTCACGGGAAACAGTAAAGATACTGTCGAGACGCTGATTGAAAACATCGGCTCCGACTTTGCCGACCAGACCTTCCGCATCATGCGGCACATAGAACGTGTACTGCCAGGCATTTCCTTCCTGGAAACCGCGCCATACCTGCATCGGGTTGAAGTTATCCATGAAACTTCCATCAGCCTTCTTCGGATGAACAAAATTAGTGGACGGATCATAGATACGTTCCCAGCCTTTCGACAGCCACATCAGTTTATCATAGTCATCAGTCTTACCCAATTTCTTTGCCCATTGAGCGACTGCCCAGGCACTGTAAGAATATTCTAATGTATGGGAAGCGGAGAACATAAAGGCCTCGTCGGGACCATCCCCCTTATCCAAATGGGGAACGTAACCGTACTCAAGGAATTTATCCGTATCGACCTTACCGGCTCCCAACGGACGGTTTTCGCCATCCAGTTCATTCTTACGGGCAGCTTCATAAGCGAGGTCGACATCATAATTGCGGATACCGCATTGATAAGCACCGGCAAAAACAGCTCCCAACAAATTCGTACCTACACCTGAAACATACCGGCTACAGGCTATACCGTCACCTAGCCAACCGGCATCCTTATATACCAGCAGATGACTGCTGATATAATCGGCATAATATTCGGGAGCGATCAACGCCCAAACCTGTGCCAGATTCCATTGGCCACCCCAGATACCGTCTGTATTATAGAAATTATGAGCTGGCTTGCCATTTTCCAGAGGTATCTGCCCTACACTACCGTCGTTGCGGGGATAAGCTCCGTTTACGTCGCTGGCAAGACCACGTCCCAGCAGGGCATGGTAAAGGCCTGTATAGAATTTCACCTTATCTTCTTTGACCGGTGTCTCCACCCGGATGCGTCCGAGGTAGTCTTCCCATTGCCGGTGAGCCGCGTCTTTCGCCTCGTCAAAGGTTAGCGTGCGGGCTTCCGTATCACGGTTCAGACGGGCATTTTCCACAGAGGTATACGACAGGCCGACCTTGGCAGTAATGCTTTCTCCTTCCGTAGTCTTATAGGTAAGATATAATCCCGAACCGACTCCGGAAACCTGTTTGGCATCCGGCTGTACCTTTTCACCGATGAAGGTGCCGTATCCGGAAGGCTGTTTATCCAACTGGGCGGAAAAATACAACGGAACTGTTGCGCCCGGCTGGTATTTCTTTACATATTCCGGCAAGGTAATCACCCAGCCTTCAACTGTCCCGTCATCGTTCAACGTGACGGAGGCATCCTTCACGGCACCGCTTTCGCCCTGCCGGTTACCGATATCGAACAGGATACGGCTTTCTTCGGAAGCAGGGAACGTATAACGCTGAAAGGCCACGCGAGGAGTAGATGTCAATTCTGCCCGGATATGGTAGTCTTGCAGATTCACAGAATAATAACCGGCAGTGGCAATCTCTTCCGAATGATCGAAGCGGGAACGGTAACCGCTTCCGGTCGAATCATTCACGGCACCGGGGACAGTCTTCAACTCACCCACCGTCGGCATCAGGACGATACCGCCCACCTGAAACTCGTGGAGACAGGGAAAACCTTCAATGGAAGTATCGCGATAGTCATAGCCGGTTGCTTCCCAGCCGGAGTTATTCCCCAAATGAGCGTTTGTCGACGGAGCAGGTTTGGCCATACCGAAAGGAGAGGCTCCCGGAGTGAAATGGAACCAGCGGCAATGTGCCGTCCCGATACGTGGCTCCACATATTGGGACAGGTTCTCCGTAACCGCCTTCTCTTCTTTCACCGGCGAGCAGGAAACAGCCAGCAAGCCTGTCAGAAGGGTGAGAACCGGAGTTATTAAACAGTTTTTATTCATGGCGTATTTATTTTTATATTCTTATAAATGATTCAAAGCATATACGTAAGCTCCCAAAGCGACCGAGCGGCTGGCTCCCTGCTTACTTATCATGACACCGATGCGTTTGCAAGGGTCGTAATCCACCTGGCGGTCCGAACCGGGAACAGGTATCTTCACCGCTTCCCCTCGGGCAAACCGGTTGAAGTCCGCTTCGTCATCCAGGTTGAATGCTTTGCTTTGCAGACGGCTGAAACGGCTTCCGTCCATCATACCGGTCTCGCTGTTCATCTCTTCAAGCAAGGCAGGCATGAAATATTTGGCAGCACCGGTCAGTCCTCCGCCAATCACGACCAGACCGTCGATCAAAGTGATGGCCTGCGCTATGGCATCCCCGGCCATTTCCCCCAGTTCGGCAAAGGCGCGGCGGGCGGCATCCTGATTTCCGGGACGGGTACCTTCGGCAATATCGAAAATATCCTTCGGAGTCAAAGCGGAAGTGTCGCCGGAAAGCTCGCGATAGACATGTTGCACGGCTCGGATACTGACACTTTCCTCTACGATATATTGCTGGTGTTTCTTATTGCGGAAGCACCAGATATCACCTCCGGCGGCATTGTCTCCCATCAGCAGATCACCATTGATCACGACTCCGGCACCAAAACCGGTACCGAGTGTTACGCCGAGCAGATTTTTATAACGCTTAATGCTTCCCGCCTTTTCCAGACGAAGATTTACCTCCGGCAATGCTCCGGTAAGGGCTTCGCCATAAGCAAAAAGGTCGCCGTCATTATTGATGAAGACAGGGATGCCGAACTTTTCTTCCAGATACGGCCCTAACGCTACGCCTCCGCGGAAAGAAGGAAAGTTCGGCAGGTTACCGATAATACCGGCCGGATAATCGGCTGGTCCGGGAAAAGCAAAACTGATGGCAACCGGGGCTTCCGTCAGTTGTTCGCGAATCCGGGAAAATCCTGTGGCCAATTGTCCCAGGCATTGTTCCAGATCACAGGCACAAGAGGGCAACGTTATAGGAGTCACTATCTCATTTCCCCCACGGATAGCCGAAAAGACCAGGTTGGTCCCTCCGGCATCAAGGGTCATTACTATGCGGTTATCGTTATACATTATATATATGTGTGTTTAATTGATATTCGATTATTATCCTTTCGTCCGTACATAAGCCTTGATCGTTCCGCAGGTTTTTCCTTCTGAAATGCCATACGGGCGGATCGTGTAATCACCGACTACGGCAGGTACGATAAATGTCTCGGCATAATGAACGATAAACGGTTCGAACGCATTTACCGGACTTTCCACGATCAGTTCATCTCCTTCTATCACATTAAAAACGTTGACTCCCCCACCTGTATTGTGCGGCACTGTGCCGGTAAACCAGTGGCGGCGGGTTTCGATAAACTCATTTTCATGCAGACCAGTACGTTCTTCTACCCAGCCTTCGCCTTCGGCACGCGGTTCGAAATGGTTGACCAACTGGTCGCGTACAAACTCCGTCTGCCGTTCCCATTGTATCACATGCGAACCATGGGTGATGTTGATAGGACGCGGTTTGCCGTCCAACCCCAGGCGTCCCCAGTCCCATAACTTAAATGTGAAAAGGCTCGGGGTAGCACTGATCTCCAGTACCATCGCATTAGAACCGGAGCAATGGATAGTTCCGTTCGGGATCAGATAATGATCATGTTTCTTGGCCGGCCATTTGTTTACGTACTTCTCCGTATCGAACGGCTTACCCGATACCTGGGCTTCATTCAATGCGTCGATCATCTCATCCGGGTTCACGCCCGTTTTCAGACCGAGGTAAACGGTTGCATCCTCTCCGGCGTCCAGCAGATAATAACTTTCGTCCTGTGTATAATAGATACCGAACGTATCACGGATATACTGGGTAGTCGGGTGTACTTGCAAACTGAGGTTGCCCCCTCCCATCGTATCCAGGAAGTCGAAACGGATCGGGAAATCCTGTCCGAAGCGCGATTCGACCGGGCCTCCCAACAAGTTACGGGTTTGATAAAATACAAGATTATTAGAGGCCATCTCAAACAGTTCGCCTTCTACTTTCAGGTACAGGCTGTTCTCTTCGGGCACGCAGTCGAAACACCAACCGAAGTTTGCCTGCTCCTTATCGAGGTCGCAGACTTCCTTCATCCACTGGCCTCCCCAGGGGGCCGGGTCGAAGAAAGGAACCACACGGAACGGTTTACGGGCTGTCTTTTCCAGTCCGGCACGCAGGGTTTCGCCGGTTATCATTTTAGGCATACCGGGGATATGAGTGTCCAGCCAGTAATCTGCTTTCGGTAACAGTTGTTTTTTCAGGGCGTCACAGACATTCCAGTCTATGAAATATCCACGTTTGTAATGGAGCGAAGGCGCTTCCTCCCGGTTTCTTACTCCCAGGCCGTCGATCTTTCCCTGGCGGAAACGTTGTTGTATTTCCCAACGTGCCATATCGACATAGACCAGTACATCAGCTTCGGGGACAACCTCTGCCGCAGCATGCCCGTAGACGATTACCAGTCCGGTCGCAGCTTTTATCTTTTCCCGGCATTCTTTTACTTTGTCCGCATCCAGGAAGTCTGCATAGTAAAACGGGGCGCGGCGTCCAAAAAGGCGATCGTCTGTCAGATAAGGACGCGTCATCTTCTCAATGTCTTCTACGCCTTTAAAACATTGATCCGAATGAATCATCAAAGAAGGATGCAATGTTGCCAGGTGTTCAGCCAGTTCCTCCGGGTATACACCATGGTAACATTCAATGACAACGACCTTTCGCGCCAACTCTTCCGGGACGTTGCATACGTCCTTCAACTTATCCAGAACAGACTCCCAACCTTTCCAAAGAGCCCCGTCGACGATTGTCGAAGGGCTTTTATCGTAATTACTTTTTCTCATTTATATAATGTTTATTATTATCTGATTTGAATCTGTTTATAGCAACTGGTTGTAACCGATTCCCCTCTTGAGAGGGGGCAGGGGGTGTGTTATCATTCCGCCCCATAACTAGCTTTAACACACCCCTTATCCCCTCTCAAGAGGGGAAACAGTTACTCCCGTCACTATAAACAGATAGCTCACACCTTTTATTTTGTCTCTTTATTTATTCTCTTCCGACCATTGATTGAACATCTCGATAGCTTTCGCCAGTACCCCGGCCGATCCTTTGAAATGACCGGAACCGCTGGGTACGCCACCTTTGCCGTACCATTCATAAAATCCCTGATTCTTTATGACGCGGTCGATCATCGGACGCACTTCTTCGTAGGCTTCCTTCACCATACCGTTGGCAATAAGCTGCTGGATCATACGGCCGCCGAACCAGGTCCAGTCTCCCCCATTCTGATAGATATAGGGCTTGGACATTCCGCCACGGAAGAATCCTTCCGGATAAGTAGGATACAACGTAAGACCGATACTCGGCATACCGGACAGACGGACATTCTCCAACATCTGCGCATTGACAACGGCTATTTCTTCGGGAGACAACAGGCCGGCTTCTATCGCGATGGCGGTTCCTCCGTGATAATGCACGTCCAATTCGTTAAAGCCTTCCGGTATCGGAGATTTCTCCAGGTAGATATGGGGAATAAACTTCTGACGCTGTTCATCCCAAAGATGTTTGCGGGTATTCGCTGCTATATGCTGGCGAAGTTCTTTCCAGCGGGTCTTATCCACATTGTCCGCAGTCATCTCCTGCATAAAGTCGAGGGCGATGATAAACATGGCATTGTCGTAGACATCGATCGCGGGGTCCGACAATTCATTCATATCGCAGCCGAAATCGTCGTTGGGTTGCACGTCGCCCCAGTCTGCCGTCATGGCTCCGTAGAGAAGGCCATATTGTTCGCTATAACGTTCCTTCATCAGATAGTCGATCATTCCGACCATACGATCGTAAACGGTGCGGCCGGCTACCACTTCGTTCAGGATAGAGGTGTCGCCGGTCTTACGGATATACTTTCCTACGATATGGATCAGGGAAGATTCCTGGTCGGTTTCGACCGTATTCTTGAAAGCGACATGGTCGGGAGCGGCATCGGAATAATAAGGATGATCGTCACCCCAGTTGAAGTCTGTTTTCAGGACATATCCGTCTATCATCTCGTCGTTTGGCTGTTGCAGGGCAAAAAACAGCAGGATCGCATTGCGCAGATCGGACGGGTTGCTTTCTTCGCAGGCCACTTCAATAAAGGTATTCATATCGCGCGCCCATATCTGGGAGTAACCGCTTCCGGCATTAAAACCGCTACGGATTACAGCACGGGCCATACTGTCGACGGTATGAAAACTTTGGTCGGCCAGGATATCCCCGGCTAACTGTTGAGTCGCTGTAGGTGCTGTACAGGATAGAAGTCCGCTACAAAACAAAGCAAAGAGTAAGTGTTTTTTCTTCATGAATCAGTTGTATTTATCCACGGCAAAGATAAAAAGGTTACTTCTGAATAAAACAAGCATTTGTTTCGATGTAGTTGGATTATCTTACGATTTGGAAGTCCGGGAATGCTGGTCAAACGGTGAAAGTGACCTTCCTAGACCTAGGGAATGAACTTTAAACGGTGAAAAGTCATTTCTTAGACCTAAGAAGTCTACTTTAAACGTTTGAAACACGTCTTTTAGGCCTAAAAGATGAACTTTCACCATTTAAAAGCCACTTTTTAGGCCTAAGAAGTCCACTTTAAACAGTTAACCGGGATTTCTTAGACCTAAAAGACTCTTTTTCATTCTACAACCACTTCTTTCCCTTCGGTATTCGCCCGTACCAGATTATCGTACATGGCTTCGCAATAAACCGGAGGCAGATAGAAGCGTCCCGGATAAACGGCACAGAGGTTGATCTTTACCGTCACCTGGCGGCCGGAAGGCAGATAGTCGATATAGCTATACACCTTGTCGTCGCGGATATCCTGGTAATTTATGCCTGTGGCCGTCTTGTCCGTCGCCCCGTCGTTCAGGAAGCGGGTGTTCAGGATTTCCCAACCGGCAGGGAATATTTCCGTCAATACCAGGTTGTTTATGCCGCGGGCGGTAGGATTCTTGACCGTCACCACGGCTACGAAATTCGTTCCCTGCTGCATGTCGGCTATATTCACAGCCCGGCCGTTCTGGTCGGTGTAGCTGACGGCCAGCGACAGACCGTTCGCATAGGCTTCTTCCTTGCCTTGTTCCGGGATACCTTCGGTAATGATGCGGGCGAACAAGGTCGATGTTCCGGTGTTCTTTAGTTCTACGGAGGCGGATGCCCCTGCCTTTTCCAGCAAGGTTTCTGTCCATACGTTCTTGACGGAGCTGACTTTGTCATTCTTTCCGGCGCAGGAATAGGTGAAATCCATCGATCCGCCCACCTTGTATTTTGCCATGTATTCGGAGAGGGATACCAGGGCAAAGGCCGTGGATTGCGTACTCAGCCAATCGTCCGACGAAAGTTCTTTCGAGATGTCACGGGTGAGCAGGGCAGCTTCCTTACCGTCTCCCAGCAGGGTGAGCGTCATCAGGCGGATGGCCTGGTCGCGCAAGTCGCTGCCGAATGTAAGGTCGTAGTCCGAATAATCTGTTTTCAGCTCCGTAGTCTTTTCGATCAGGTTCTTTGCCACGTCGCTACGGCCGATCAAGGCATAGGCGGAGGCAAGCAGCCAGCGGCTCATCGGTTGCAACGATTTATTTTCTTTCAGACGGTTCATGGCGCCTACTTCCGGCGTCTGTCCCAAAGCGAGGACATAGAGGCGATAAGCTTGCGTCATCTCTTCCGAACGGGAATAATAGGAGTTGACGGGCTTCCAGTCGCGTGCCACACGACGGAGGTTATTCAGGACATTCCGCTTCATGCCGTCGGGCACCAGATATCCTTTCGTCTCGGCAGAAAGCAGGAAGTGGGTGGCATAGACCGTTCCCCAGGCATTGCTGCTGGTTCCGCCGGGCCAGTAAGAGAACGCACCGTCTACCGTCTGGTAAGAACGCAAGCGGCGGATGACTTCCTTTACAGCGTTTCCGGTCGTAGTCTGCTGCGCCTTCGACAAAGCGGCAAATTCACCGACATACAATTGCGGGAAACCTTTGGAGGTGATCTGTTCGACGCATCCGTGCGGATAACCGATCAGGTATGACAGGCGGGAAGACAGATTCAAAGGCGGCACGTCGGATACTTCGAGGGTTAACGAATTGGTACCTTTCATTCCCGGCATCTGAACCGTTTCTTTCCAGGACTTGCCGGCTTCCAGGGTGACAGGCAATACCTTCACCTGCGGACGGGAGACTGAACGTATCTCGATATCCGTCGTGTAAACCGACTTATCGCCTTTGCCCGATGCAGTGATCGTTACGCGTCCGGCTCCCGGCTGGTCTTTCACCTTGATACGGAACGAGGCTTGCTTGTCACTCTTCTCCGTAAAGTTCAATTGCTGGGTGGCCGGCCCCACGACTTCCATATTATCGGAACAACTGATCGAGACATTGACATTTCCGACACCGTTCTCGGTAGCAAATACGGTGGCCGGGACAACCATCTCTTCACCGACACCAATCACACGGGGCAACGTTCCGAGCAACATCACAGGCTTGCGCACGAAAACGCTCTTGTCGGCATTTCCGTAGGCTTCACCGTTGCCGGCTACGACCATGACCTTCACCCGACCGTTATAATTCGGCATCCGGTAGGAATGACGCTGCTTCTCCCCTTTCTTCAGCAGGAACGGGCCGTCGAACATGACAACCGGCTTGAAACGGTTCACAATGGCTTTCGGTCCCTTGTTAAGGGCATCGTCGCCACCGATGCTGAACAATTGTTCGATACGTCCGCCGTAAGCGCCGACTACGAAGTTATACATATCCCAGGTACTTACGCCCAGGGCTTCGCGGGCATTGAACGCCTTCCAGGGTTCAGGGGTGCGGAAACGGGTAAGGTCGAGCAGGCCTTCGTCCACAATGGCTAAGGTATAGGCCATTTCACGGCCGTCCTTTTCCGAAACGGTTACCTCATAGTTGGCTTCCGGCTTGATCTCGTCCGGTATACTGATCTGGGGATATAAATGACTTTCCGGAGAGGTCACCGTGAACGGGACAACGCCGTACATACGGATCGGCAAATCGTTTTTCGTGATTCCGTGAGGCTGCAACAACGTTACATAAACGTAGGCATTCGGCTGCATCTCTTTGGTCACGTCCAGTTTGATTACGGTCTGTTGGTCGTCACAGGTATGCTCGGTGACAGACAGTACCTTCGTGCCGTTTTCTATGCTGACAACGGCACGGCTTCCTTTGGCTGATGGGATGGTGATAACCAGTTTCTCACCCGGCTGGTAATTATCCTTATCCGTCTTGAAGGTCAGCATGCTGGCCGATTCGCTACCGTCGGCATTCCTCCGCCCCTCGTTATAAGGCCAGTCAAAATAACTCATGACACCGGTCGAATGCTTGCTTTCCTTATCCTTCACGGAAATAAAGTAAGTGCCCCACTCTTCATTGCTGAACGATAAGCTAAAGGTCCCGCGCCCGTTCTCCCCGGTGCGGACTGTCATATTTTTGACAGGTTTGTTATAGGAGTCGGAGACATAGTTTGCCAGGCTACTGTTGTCGGAACTCCACCACCAGTACCAATACACTTTATAGACCTGTACCTCCAGTTCCGTATTGGCCTGCGGGTTGCCCAGGTAATCGGCCGAAGCAACTTCGTAGGTGTAATTGCTTCCCGTATTGAGTTGTTCGCGTGTCTGCTGCGGCGACTTGATACCGGCATAGCGCTTATAAGGCGAATACAACATCCGGTTGGCATCGATACTGAAATCGCCCGATTCTTCATACACACGGGTAACGAAGTTAGCCATCAACATACCCGGAGCCGTCGAACCGATCTCAAACTTCGCCTGCACAAGGGCGTCTCCCTTCTCGTCGGTCGTTCCGGAAATCAGTTTGCTCTCTTCGCTGTTAAACACTTTCGAAGGATCATCGAAATAGAAATCCTTAAATCCGCTGAAAGTGGTCGGTGTAGAGATAAAGGTTCCCTGAATATCGTATTTAAGGTTCCTTGCCGTTGCTCCCTGCAACCATTCCGTATGCAGACGTGCGTTCAGCGGTTCGCCGCGCAATAATGTCTTTTCGGGCATGGACAGGTCGATCTTCAGACGGTTCGGCTTGATGGATTCCACACGCAGGCGTTTGGTGAAGCTGACGCCTCCCACGTTTACAGTTACATTCCAGGCACCTGTCGGTGCATCCGGTTCCGTCGGCATGGCAAACGAATACACACCCAGTTCTCCCCGGGTCTGTGTCTTACGCAGATATAATTGTCCCAACGGGTTATACAGTTCCATTACCACCGGATGGTTGGCGGGAAGTTTTTTGGCACGGTCGTTCAGCATAAAACTCAGGAACAAGGTATCGCCCGGACGCCAGACGCCCCGGTCACCATAGATAAATCCTTTAATGCCTTTCTGTACGACCTCGCCGGAGACATCGAAAGAGCTTAACGACAATGCCGATCCGCCATCCACACGCAGGTAAGAGCGTTCATTTCCCAAAGAGGCGATCAGATAGAAAGGCTTGCCCGAAGTTATCTTCAGACGGGTCTGTCCCTGACTATCCGTAATACCCGATGCCAGCTGCTGGTTCTGGTAATTGTAAGCTGCGACATTGACACCATTCTCCGGATGGGTCGTCATCAGGTTATGCACCAGGACCGTCATTTCATTATCCTCACCCGCCATCGCTATCAGGCCGAGGTTGGTTGCCAACACATTCTTGCCTTCTACCTTATTATAATAGTAACTGTTCGAACAAGGGTCATTCCGTTCACTGTAATTATAATCACTCCAATCGAAATCACCATTATAATAATAGTATCCTCCATTATCGAAACGCGAACTTTCCTCTTTGAATTTGATTTCATCTTCAGCAAGCAATTGCTCGCGGGAGACTTTCACGGAATCGTCACAGGGATAAGCCGACAGATCTTTATTGAAAGAAAGTTCGACACGATAAATGGCGCCGGGTTCAGGCTCCATCATTTGTTTCATATCGATAGCATAGGTGTTCCATTGGGAAAGATCGCTGCCGCCTTCATCCAGGAAGATCGTCTTACGTGCGACCAGGCGCCCCACACGCATCAGGTCCGAAGTCCCGTCCAGATTATTCACTTGGAGGAACTGGCCGATATTCTGTTCCAGTATCTTTATCACACGTACCACAACGCCACGAAGATAAACGGCCTGGAAAGGTACGATCAATTGAGTGGATTGCGGTATAATAACTCCCTGCCCGACAAACCTGACATCCGGCAGAAGGCTGCTGATCTCGACCTGGCGGGTAATATCTTCTTTCAGAGTAAGGCCGTTCTTACTACGTATCTGATGGTTCAGATGTACATTCATAACTCCCGTACGTTGGGCATCGGGATATAAACGCAGACGGTTCCCCTCCACATTCACCGTTTCGGAGGTATTCCCGGCGATAAAGGCCAATCCCTGCATATCCTGCGAAGAATCCAGCTCTTTGGAGAACGTCACTTCCACATACCGTTCCGGTTCCGTCACATAAGTCACGTCATAAACCTCAAAATCGTTCATATCCGGGATACTTACGGATAGCAACTTATCTTCGGCAACACTCAGTTTATTCGGGGCAACGGAAAGGGTAAGCGTACGGCTTCCGTCGGTTCCGGCCTGTACATTCTGCAAGGTAACCTGATGTTTTTTACCGTCGGGGCTGTGTTGCCATATGGCATCCGCCTTTTCTGAGAAGCGGACCAACGATTCAACTGTTTCCGGCGTCTCCTTATCGGGGGTCAGCAAAGTACACAGTACATCATAACCGTTCTCGTTCTTCTTGTTAATCTCCATCGATTCCAGATTGGCACGCAACGCCATAGGGAAAGTAGAAAAGCCGAAGGTAAACTGCTTGTCCTTGCCTGTCACATCAAACCATTCGGAAAGGTCGGCCGTCAGCTTGTAGGAGGTATTCCGGTCAAACTCTTTTGCAGGTTTGAAGACGATAGTCCGATTATTCTCAAAAGAGAACTCTCCGGCTATATCCGGTTTGATGCGGACCAGCTTCGACAACCGGTCGCTCTGTAATTTATCCTGTGGTATATCCTGATTGAATATCAGATACACCGGTGTATACCTGGATATTTTACCCGAGGTAAACGCTTCCACATGCGGGTTAAAAGGCAACTCTCCCGTCTCGCCTTCACTGCTCTTCGAAGTACAACTGCCCAACAGGCACAGCAAATAGCATAAACACATCAAATAAAGACACCTTGCCATATTTCTTCCAATTAACGGTTACTACTTATTCAAGATCAAACAGATAATTCACGAATATAGGGATTTGGTATATTCTATAATCCTACAAATATAAAGAATTAATTCCACGACAAAGCATATTCAACTCTATCTTTCAGTTTTTATCTTTATCTTTGGTAACTAAAACGAGCACATACCGAACTGTTCAAACAAGATGTATTATACGAGACTCATAACCTCCTTCAAATCGAACCGTAAAAAGATTCTTATCTTCTTTTTGCTGTTTATCCTGTTTCTTTGGGGAGGGATGTACCTGCTGGTTCCCCGTACCCTGTTTCCCGTATCTTACTCGACATTACTTTACTCTTCGGAGGGTAATCTGCTGGGGGCGAGGATTGCACCGGACGGGCAATGGCGGTTTCCGGCGACCGATTCTCTGCCGGATAAATTCATTACCTGCCTGACAACTTATGAAGACCGTTATTTCTTTTATCATCCGGGGATAGACGCGGCAGCCATTCTGCGTGCCGCCTATCTGAATGTCCGGTACCACCGCGTCGTCAGCGGAGGAAGTACACTGACCATGCAGCTGGCACGCCTCGCCCGGGGAAACCGGGATCGTACCGTGTACGAAAAAAG
This sequence comes from Parabacteroides caecihominis, assembly GCF_023656785.1. Taxonomy (NCBI): domain Bacteria; kingdom Pseudomonadati; phylum Bacteroidota; class Bacteroidia; order Bacteroidales; family Tannerellaceae; genus Parabacteroides; species Parabacteroides caecihominis. Next base: position 5,156 of record NZ_JAMOKS010000036.1, on the reverse strand, counting down.
TATCGAGATGTGTTGGGCGCTCTTCCTGGAAACGACCCATAGTAAAAAGGAAATACTCAACCTGTATGCTTCCCATGCCCCCTTCGGAGGGAACGTTGTCGGCATCGAGACAGCGGCCTGGCGTTATTTCGGACGCAGCGCCTCCGATCTCTCATGGGCGGAAAGCGCCACACTGGCCGTACTTCCCAACTCTCCCGCCCTTATCCATCCGGGCAGGAACCGGAAACAATTGAAAACAAAACGCGACAAACTCCTGCACACGCTGAAAGAAAGAAATATCATTGACAATACCGAATACGAACTATCCTGCATGGAACCTCTGCCGGAAGCCCCGGTGCCCTTGCCCAACGAAGCTCCTCATCTGCTGGAACGGCTGGCCGCCGGTACACCGGGAATACGTATCACCTCATCGGTACAGTATTCTTTACAGAAACAAACCCAGGAACTCGTCAACCGTTATGCCCGGGAATACAGCACTTCCAACCATATCCATAACCTGGCAGCCCTTATCGCCGATGTGGAAACCGGAGAAATCCTGGCCTATGCCGGGAATGCCACTTTCCAGGCTGATGAAAAACGGGGAAACCAGGTCGATATCATCACTTCCCCACGTAGCACGGGGAGCATCCTGAAACCTTTCCTTTATGCCGGAATGTTGCACGACGGACAGATACTCCCTTCCACCCTCGTATCGGATGTACCTCTGAACATCAACGGTTTTATGCCGCAGAACTATAACAAGACATTCAACGGTGCCGTCCCTGCCCACCGGGCAATCGAACGTTCGCTGAACGTTCCTCTGGTCCGCATGTTGTCGCAATATAATACCGGCCGTTTCATGACCTTACTGAAGACATTAGGTATGACCTCCCTCCGTTTCTCGGAAGAACATTACGGAGCGTCCCTGATTCTGGGAGGCGCAGAAGGTACTTTATGGGATATATCCGGAATGTATGCCTCCCTGTCCCGGGTTCTCACCCATTACCACCCCTACAACGGGCGATATAATCCGCAGGATATTCATCCGTTGACTGTCCTACGTGGTAAGGGCGGTTCGCGAACCGCCCCTACCGACACCCCGATCCGGTCGGTCGCCGACCTACGACTTACCGACAAACCCCTTCTTTCAGCCGCCTCCATCTGGTTTACTTACGAAGCCATGTCCGCCCTCAACCGCCCGGAAGAAGAAGCCGACTGGCAACAATTCGAATCGATGAAGCAGATCGCCTGGAAGACCGGGACCAGTTACGGAGGACGCGATGCCTGGGCTATCGGGACTACTCCCCGCTATGTCGTCGGCGTATGGGTGGGAAATGCGTCCGGCGAAGGTCGCCCGGGCCTGACAGGAGTAGGAAATGCAGCCCCTGTCCTCTTCGACCTCTTCTCACTGTTACCCGGCAGCGGTTGGTTCGATATGCCTTACGACGAACTGGAGCAGGCGGTGATCTGTCGCAACAGCGGACACAAAGCCTCCCGGATCTGTGATCAGACGGACACATTATATATCCCCCGTTCCGGCATCAACACCCCGGTATGTCCTTACCACAAACTCGTCCATCTATCGGCAGACAGACGTTTCCGTGTAAACAGTTCCTGCGAGTCTGTCGACCGGATGATCACCCGTCCCTGGTTCGTGCTCCCGCCTTCACAGGAATATTATTACCGTAACTACCATATCGACTACATTCCCCTCCCTCCCATCAAACCGGGATGCGAACAAGCACAAAGCCGGCAGATCGAACTGATCTACCCGGAACACAACGCCATCTTATACTTACCGAAAGGATTCTCCGGCAAACAGGAGAAGTTTATCTTCAAAGCCGCCCATGCCCGTCCCGACGCCACCATCTACTGGCATCTCGACGACACGTACCTTGGAGAAACAACGGACAACCACCAGATCGCCTGCACAGTGGAGTCCGGAAAACACATGCTCACTCTGATCGACAACTGGGGTAATCAGCGTAAGATACTTTTCGAGGTGAAATAAGAGGCTTCTGCTTATTTCTTAAGAAAGATTCAACTATTTATCTAAATACACAAGGAATTTACTACATTTGTAACATAACTTAAAAAGACAGATAACCAACCATGACAAAAAAGAATTATCCTTTACCGGAAGAAATTCCATCTAATGTAAACGAGCCCCAAGCAGCATACGGTCTCAATGCCGATCATTTACGGATGGAAATGATGCGTGAAGTTCTTCGCATTAACGACACCAATCTTTTACGTAAGGCACTGGACTATATCCGTGATCTAGGTGAAAAACAAACAACAGAATGTCCACCTTGCCAATACACCCTCGAAGAATTGAATAAACGTCTGGATATAGCCGAAGAAGAAGCTCGCCAAGGTTTAGGATTGACAACAGAAGAACTCCGTAAAAAACATCCAAGATGGAATATATCGTAAAATGGATGCCTATTGCACAACTTGACCTGGAAGATATTTACCAATTTTATCTGCCCAAAAGTGAACGTGCAGCCAATAATATATGGAACAGCTTAGTAGAATCAGCCGATCCTCTTAAGATATTTGCTTATTCAGGGCCCATAGAACCCCTTTTAGCCAACAGGAAAAAAGAGTATCATTCATTGGTTGTCGAGAAACATTTCAAACTTATATACTATATAGAAAGTAATATTGTATATATCGCAGCAGTTTGGGATACTCGCAGAAATCCTGAATATCTGAAAGATTCAGTAAAATAGAACAGCTTATTTCTTACAATTTCTTTTCAGCCATATCACTCCTGTAATCAATAAGCCTCCCCCGACTACCACCAATATCAAAACCCGATAGCCCGTTGCGCAATGTTCTTTCTGTGTAAGTGATCTTTCTTCCGTATATGCGGACCTGGATTGTTGTGAACCGGTTTCGGTAATAAGGCTGTCGGTTTGGTGGGTGGTATGGAGAAGACGGGCGAAGGTGATGCTTTGCAGGGGTTGCCTGCCGGACGTGTCTGGCGGAAGATAGATGATTTGCTTTAATTCCCAGGATAAAGAGTCGTGAAGGGCTGAATGTTGTTGAAGTAAAAGGCTGTCACTACGGATGAAAACGACGGAATCGCTGTAACCGTACTGTTCCGATTGGCGTATGTTCCTTCTTAATCCGCAGCCCGGGAACAAACAAATAACACAAATCATATAAACAAGTACCTGCATCCGGTTCCTTCCGAACTGCTTTAAGGAAAGATGCAGGAAACGGCGGCGTTTGTATAAGATAGCCTGGTCGAAAGGGAGGCCGGAGTTTTGCAGAGCTGCCAGTAGTTGCTCCGGTCCCTCTGCCACATAACAATCAGCAGCCTCCCCTTTCCGGTGCTGGCTGGCAACAACACCGCCGGCAAGACGGTTCACGGCATCGCTACGGTATCCGCTAAGGATCGCAACAGGGGATTTGTAAAACTTCCGTAAAGGTTCCAGCAAATAAGTAACCAGATGATTCAAAGCCGTCTTTGCTGCGGCAGGAGGCGTGTTGTCGAGTGCATTTTCTACCGCGATACGGCTGTAGGTAAACTCTTCCAAAGCGAAATGCTCGCTCAACATAGTCTTGTGATTTGTGTTATTCATTGTTTTTGATTTTAAATTTATAGGTATAATCCACCCCGAAAAGGGCACCGGCAAACGTACTGATTTCCCCGAAAGCCACCAATACGCTGTTATCAATCAATCCCTGCGGATCAATCCAGAATCCGCTGAAGAGAAGGACAATCCCGCTCATTGTGAGCAGGATTGCAATAATCAACTGAACCGTCAACCGTTTCATAACTTTACATATTGAACCGCCGATCTTCAATACTCAATTACTCAATCTCCGGTCTGTCACCACCACTTCCTCCACCATTCTCTTCCGCCTTATCGTCAAGCGCAATCTTCTCGAAACTCGTCCGACTTTTAGCTACGCGCAATGCCTTTCCCGGGAAGAAACGAACCTTCGGCTCGCGGATCATGTTCGTTGCAAAACTCTTTTCATCAGGCACCCCTTCCGACCCGAAGTTATAGCGGAAATGTCCCAGGTCTCCCACCTGTACCCTTCGCCCGTGTTGCATATGGCGAACCAGCACAACGACCGTACGGTCGATCACCGCCTTTACCCCGGCGCTCCCCACACCCGAACTGTCGGCAACCTCTTCCACAAATTCATCAAAAGGAACATAATCGCCACACACCATCTGTGCATAAATTTTCTCCGGAACTTCTTCCTGATCCGGCCCCATGTTCTTTCTCGTAACCAGCTTAAACTTCATTGCCATAATAATTAATGCATTAAATGAATAATGTATGAATTATATGCCCGCTATCGGAGCACATAACAAAGATAGGACAGCAACCAAACGGGTATTCTGCCGGAATACGAAAACCACTCACCCGAAAAGAGGAATTCCCCCGGGCAAAACCTGTATATTGACTAAAACTTATTTTCTCCCGCATATTCCGGCAGACGATTATGGCCGTTATTTATACTTATTTAGATTTAAACGGGATATGTCCCGCTCCGTCCCGCAACTCAGCAACAGTTATTAACAAGTCGATATCGTCGACCGTCACAAATTTGGTGCGCAGGCAATCGCCGATGTATTCCACCGAACAAGGGAAAGGGAAGACCAGCAGAAAACAGAAGGCAACATCCAGATAACACGGAGATCCCCCATTCTTCCGCCCTTCCAGCAAGGCTATTACACGCAAGATCAAATGAGGGTTCTTCAGTTGAAAAGTCATTTCACCCAGGATCGTATCCTGATGTAAGGAGTCTAGGGCTTCTGCCCGGTAGCGGCTGAACAGGGAGAGAAGAAAATCGCGGTAATACGGTGGCAATTCATTCCAGTCACAAAAGGCGGCTTCGCGTACCGCCTTTAAAACTCTGACCTGTTTTTCTGAAGGCAATTGGTTGAGCTTATAGATGAACTTATTTACGGAAGGCTTCTCGCCTCCAAAGAGATCTTTCAGATTATTCCACATTATTATATATATATTCGCAAAAAGCTGGCTCATACCTTGTCAGAGTTTGAGTGTTTCTGTTATTATCAAATATGAACTATCCGATTATTGACCGGTTGTACCTGGCTCCCCTCTTGAGAGACTGTGTAAAAACATATCTCAAAAAGATCTTTGACATTTTGTATAGTAAATAGAAAGAAAATTAGTTCTGGAAAA